>NZ_JAPYKO010000005.1:0-282127 GCF_037179585.1 Mesorhizobium argentiipisi (SeqCode) | reverse complement strand
CTTGAGAAGATCGTGCCGCCGAGTCCGAACTTCGAATCATTCGCCAATGCCGCCGCCGCGTCGTCGACCACAAAAACCTGCGCGACTGGGCCAAAGAATTCCTGGTGGTATGCTGGGTTGTCGGGCGTGACACCGGTCAGCACCGTTGGTTCGTAGAAGAAGCCGGTGCGGTTGGCTCGCTTACCTCCGGTCAGGGCTTTGGCGCCGTGGCTAATTGCTTTTGTTGGCAGAGTCCTTCCAGCCTTCGCGCGACCCGAGGGGACCTAGAAGAGTTTGCGGATTCATCGGGTCGCCCATCGGCGCACTCTGCATGGCGCCGACAAATGCAGCTGTGAAGGCATCGGCGATGGCGTGATGCACACGATGCAATTTCGGCGCACAGATCAGCTTCCATTTGGCCCTGGAATAACGGCTTGCCCATTTCTTCGGCCATCGTTCGAGCCAGCGCGTCGCGGTTGGCGGCGATCAACTTGGCGAGTCCGTCAAAGATGGCAAGGCGAGCTCCCTTGTCGCTCTTCGACCAGCCGGATTGGAACAGTGCGTGGGGCCTTGGCCAACGCGGCCTCGACCTGCTCATCCGTGTGTTCGGCATATTCCCTGACCGTCTCTTCGGTGAAGGGATTGAGGCTCCTGTAGGCCATCGGTCGTTGCTTTTAACGTGAGACAGAAGTGCGGTCGCGCCGAAGGATGCGGCTGGCAGTTCCTGCCGTCCGGCTCGATTCTGACGCAAACCAACGGTGTCGGAAGATCGTGGCCGCCCTCCTTACGGAGCGGCCCAGATTCGGCTCAGCCGCGGTAGCGCTCGGCCGGTTGCGAGTTGCTGAAGCCCGCCGCCAAGATGCCGCGAGCCTGCTCAAAGGATTGCCATGCCGCAACGTCGGGCACCGGCGGGATCGTGACAACCTCCCTACGATCGAAACCGATCAGAGCCGCATCAACCAGATCCTCAACTTCCATAACATTGGGCACCTTGCTGATATCGCCACCGGCGCGCTCGTAGATCTCTGTTCGCGTGGCCGCAGGCAGGACCGCCTGTACATGGACGCCCTTTGACGTGACTTCGGTTGCCAGGCTCTGTGACAGCGTGAGCAGATAGGACTTTGTTGCCGCGTAGATTCCAGGGGAGTATTCGGGCACAAGCGCTAGTACGGAGGCGATATTGACGATCGCACCGTTGCCGCGCTCGACCATACCCCGGATGGCGGCAGAAGCGAGCAATGTGGGCACGACGACGTTGAGTCGCACCAACTTATCCATCTCCACGGGGTCTGCACTCGCAAAGTCGCCGCTCAATGCTGCGCCAGCATTGTTCACCAGAATGTCCACAGGCGGATCGGACTGGAGACGCTGCAGGACCGGTTCGAGTTGCTGATGGTTTGTGAGGTCGGCCGTAATGACCTCGATCGCTACGCCATGCGCGTCGCCCAGCTCTTCAGCGAGCGTGTTCAACCGGTCGGTTGCCCGAGCGACAAGAACCAGGTTGTGGCCACGAGCGGCCAGGCGGCGCGCGTAAACTGCGCCGATGCCGCTCGAAGCGCCAGTAACAAGTGCGGTCGTCATATGTATTTTCCTGATTGAGGTTCTAGCAGTTCGATGCACTGCCGGGATGATGATGAAGCGATTGCACCCATAGCAATGGATACGAACTCGCCGATGGATGCAGCACCGCCTCTGGGCCGGTTGGACCTGGCGGTCGACCTTGATGACAGTGTTAGCCGCGTGCCTTCAGATGAAGCATCGGATGATGCTCATAATGACCGACGCCATTTTTCACGATGGGATCTTCGGCAGTTACCGCGTTGATGTCCTGATCATCGGCAATCCGATAAAGCGACACACCATAACCGCCACTTGGATCCATCACCGGGCCATGCGCGACGATCAGCCCCTTTTCGAGCAGGTCATCCAGGAAAACCCCATGCTGCTTCATCCATCGACTTTCTTCGGCGGTCATCGTTGCCAGGAAGTCGACGCGTGGCGGTATGTACTTGCACAGGTAGTGCTTCATTTTTGGGATCCTTGATTAAGCGGCAATGCAGAGCTGCGGCGATGACGCCATCGAATGTCAATCCGCCAGGTTCATCTGTTTGCGAAAACTCTTTTCGAAGGACTTTTCGGGAACAAAGCGCCGCATTAGGCGCAGGCGGCCGGCCGTCTTTCCAGGCGTGTAGCGAATGCGCGGTACCTTTTCGGTGGCTGCCTGCACCACCTTGTCAGCCACGGCCTCCACCGGGTCGCCGGCAGCGATGCCGTTGCGCCAGGTCGCGTTCATGGCTTCACGTCCCTTGTCGTAGACACTCAACACCCGATCAGGCTGTTCACCGTTTTCTTCGAGCGCGGTGCGCGTGAAGGCGGGTTCGACCAAGGAGACATGAATTCCCAAGGTTCGAAGTTCGTGATCGAGCGCCTCGGAATATCCTTCGACCGCGTGTTTGGTCGCATTGTAGAGAGCGGTGTAGGGCCCAGGCAGGAAACCAGCCACCGAACTGATATTGATGATCCGACCGCTGCCTTGGCTGCGCATGATCGGCAGGACTTCGTTAGTCATGCGGACGATTCCGAAGACATTTATGTCGAACAGGCTTTGGGCTTGAGCCAGCGATGATTCCTCGGCACCGCCGATCAAGCTCCGGCCCGCATTGTTGACGAGCACGTCGATCCGGCCGGCAAGCGCCATGACTTCCTTGACCACTTGTCTGACGGACTCGTCATTGGTCACATCGCAACGGAGCATGTGAATGCTCTGACGCACCTCGTTGGGTGCAGCCTTGCGGCTGGTACCGAACACACGATATCCGGCGCGAATAAGCGCCACCCCTGCTGCCATGCCGATGCCGCCCGAGGCTCCAGTGATAAGTGCGACCTTGTCGCGAGCGGACCGCGTTTTACCCCAAGTCATCTCAACATCCTTCTTCAGCTAAGCTAATGATGACTATAATCATCATTATCTTAATAATGAGACCCATCATCATTGTCAAGCGGAAGCGCTTTGGATCAGACGAGATTTTAGCCTGATCCGGGCACAGTCGCTTTGCCGTCCGGCGACTTTATCTGCGGCGCGATGGCGCCGTGGGTGCTGACCCCAAATGGCTGCCAACCAAGCAACCGGAGCCTTTTCCGCAGGATTATTTGGCCGAGATGACCAGTAGAGCTTGCCGAGGACGCCACCGGGCCATGAGCGCAATGGTATCCTCAAGCAGCAGATCTCGGTGGAGCATTAATAGGAGCCGCCGCGCAGGGTGGGATAGGGTTCCTGTTCGGCCGACCTGATCCCACCCGCTGGGTTCAGGCTTTGTGCGCATCCTTGATGAAGGCAGCGATCTGCGAGGCCGCCAACTCGGGATACTGGAAGTGAGCCGCGTGGCCTGCCCGCGGGTAGGTGATCAAGTTCAGCGTGGGCAACTGGCCGCTCAGTGCATACCAGTTCTCGACCGGGAAGGAGATGTCATGGTCGCCGTTCAGATGCAGGATCGGCACATTTGTGTTCCTTAGCGCTTGCAACACCTCATCCGAAGGAAACACTGGGTTCGGCGGGGAGTGTGGGACCTGCGTCAGAGCCCACTCGAGGGGCACGTCAGGGCTGCGGGGATTTTCGCTGGAGAAGATGCGTGCGAACGAGCGCTGCGATGCGCTACGGCTTGCGGCGTCGTCTGGATCAAAGAACATCGTGGTGTACTGCTCGAGGGTCGCGGGCCCTTGCGCAGCCAGGTCGTAGAAATGCTGGTCCCCAGGCTTGACCAAGTGGCCCGGAGGTGTTGCGGCGATCAGTACGGCATGGCTGACGGAGGCCCCGAACATTGCCACATAAATTTGCGCGACGATTCCGCCAAAGGACCAGCCTCCGATCACCACATCCTTCAGCCCCAGTGCGTCGATGAGATCCTTGGCGTCCTTGGTCATCGATGCGGGATTGTAAGACTTCTCGCCGGTCGACATGCCGAATCCCGAATGGTCGAAGGTCACGACCTGAAAGCCTTGCGACGCCAGCGCGTTGATAAAGGCGGGGTCCCACAGGCCGAGCACTCCGCGGAAGCGGTGGGCAAGGACAATGGGCTTACCCTTGCCAACTGAGCGGTAGGCAAGTCTGCGTCCGCCTACATCCACGAAGCGGGTGGGTGTGGCTGTAACCTTATTGTGTTTCATCTTTGCCAGGGCCGGCGGCGATAAAGCGAACGCCGAAAGGGCGAGTGCCGAAAGCGTAACTGCACCGTTCTTCAAGGCCAGGCGACGCGATGTGAGCGCGAGCGTTTCAATGCCCGCGGCCGATTGATCCTGTGTCATGTCAACTTCCCCTTTCAACTGAGCAATGATTATGTATACCATCATTACTCTCTTTTATGATGATGTGCGTAATCATTGTCAAGGGGTTGCAGGTCGGGAGACCGGGATGACAAATGTCCGGCGGTGGCTATATGTTAGCCATCATCATTAGCAGAAGGTGTGGTCGTGAAGGTCAGCAAAGAGACGGTTGAGCAGAATCGAGAGCGGGTGATCGACACTGCCGCAGCGCTGTTCCGCGAAAAAGGAATCGACGGGATCGGCATTGCCGACCTGATGAAAGCGGCAGGCCTGACCCACGGAGGCTTCTATCGGCAGTTCAAGTCGAAAGACGACCTGGTTGTTCAGGCCGTCAAGCGGGCTTACAAGGAGATGAGTGAGGATCTGGCCAAGCGCATCGCCTCCAGTGACGATCCGTTACAGGCGCTGGTGCGTCACTATGTTTCGGACTACCACCGCGATGACCCGGGACACGGGTGTAGCCTTGCCGCGCTAGCTGCCGACGCGGCACGGCACGACGACCCAGAACTGCGGCAGTTCTTCGGCAAAGTCACAAACAGCTATATCGATCTTCTCACCGCGCTCGTACCTGGACGTGACACGACAGCCAAGCGAACTGCAGCAATCGGCGCCCTCGCAGAGATGGTCGGATCGGTTGTTCTTTCCCGGGTCGTGCCTGACCCGAAGCTCTCCAGCGAGATTCTCGATACTGTCTCAAATGATCTGGTGGCGCGCCACCCAGTGTCGAAATCTGCATAATGGCAGCCCTTCCGAAATCCGCGACGGAGCTCCGTGACGAATTGGGATCTCGATCAGCGAGGGGATTGGCCGCTCTCAACATCCATACCTTGCCGGATTCGAAGCAAAGGCGACATAGGCCATTGCCGCCGCGAGCATGAGGAAGGCAACCCGCAGGTCTACGAGATGCGCGACTAACCCGATCGCCGAGGCTGGAGCCGGATCGAAGAGGCGGCCGAGCGTAACGAGCCCGAGCGGCGCAAGAAGCGCAGAATCGAAAACCGAGGGTCCGACAAAGAACGGGCCGCTCAGGCCCGCGCCACGAACGTCGCCGGCGGCGCTATCCGCTCGATCCCGAGAACCTGCCGCCTTTCGGTCGGCCCGTCATGACATCCGGGTATGGACCTGTCGTCTTTGTCGGCTGCGATGGCGAGCCGGCCGACCCTGACATTCTGCGCTACTCTTACGCCGACCTTCCGACCGCGGACGACAAAGCGCCGGGGTCACCGTTACAACCTCGACGCCATTGGGCTTCAGTTCCTCGTGCATGGCCGAGCAGATGCCCTCGACCGCATACTTGGATGCGGCAGGCGCCGTCGAATGGCACCTTCACCAGGCCCGCGACCGACGATGTCCAGACGATCCGTCGGTGCCGCGTTTCACCATGGCCCGCGCGAAGCCCTGCGCCAGTTCGAGCGCAGCGAACACGTTGGTCTCGAAGACCGATCGGAAGACGGACATCGGGATCTCGACCAGCGGTCCCGATTCCATGATGCCAGCATTGTTGAACAGGGCGTCTATTTCCAGGCCGAGTGCATTGGCGCGGTCGATCTCATTCAGCACGTCAAGCTTGATGACCCGCATCTCGACGCCATCAGCCCTGGCCGCTTTGCGCAATTCCCAGACCTGCGGCCAGACCTGGCAGCCCGCGATCACATTGTGGCCGCGCGCCGCGACGCCTAGGGCGACACCGCGGCCGAAGCCGGTTGCGGCGCCCGTTATGAGGACGGTCTTGCCCATTTCGTCACTCCCGGACAACTAATCGCCGCGCCGTGCGTCAGCCCTCGATCTCGCCTGCCTGGGTCGCGACCTTGAGGCCTGTGCCGTCGTCGCCACCCCCAGGCGAAGCCGTATGCGGCGTAGATGGTTCTCCACAGTCCGCTCGGACAGGCCGAGCGTCGCCGCTATGTCGACTTGGCGACGGCCGGCGGCGATCCAGCGCAACACTTCCTCTCACGCGCAGAGAGGTTCACCGTTCCCTTCTGCTCGCGGGCCTCGATCAGGCGGCGGGCCGAACGGAACGCGGCCGCGCCGACGATCGTCAGCATGAGACGGGTTCGGACCGCTCCATCGATGCGCGTTCCGCCGAAACTCATCGCGCCTTCGAGACCAGCGCGGCCAAAGATGGGAACCTGCAAACCATGGATCCCGGCCACGCGATACTTCTCGCCGCCCGCCGAGACGGTCTTTGTCCAGAAGAACGGTTCGTCCCTCTCGAGCACATGACGCGTCACCGGGCAGCGGCGGACATAGGTTTGGGCATCGACGGTCTCGCCGTCACCGAACCAATCGCCCTCCACCCAAAAGATTTTCTCGACCAGTTCATCTCGCGCCGGCGAGGCGGAGAACAAGACGAAGCGGTCATAACCGAGCGGTTGCGAGATGGCTTGCTGGATCGACGGGAGATCGTCGCTGGTCTCAATGGCGATGACAGTGTCGACGATCGGATCCATACCTTCCGTCCACCAATTGGAGCGGCAAATCTCGCGAGGCAGGATGCGGGACGGATGTTGGGAAACCCGTGACGCCCGTCCCGCTTCTGTCATTCAAGCGGAAGCGACTTCCTGAAGGAGAGCCTTGGCGGCAAGCTTGCCCAGCGCATTGCCCGCAAGCGGACTGTCGCCGGTCAGCATCTTCCGATCTTGGTGGGTCATGCCGGAGATATCGGTATTGACGATCTCAAAGCCGAGCGCCTTCAGCTTCTCGCCGAAGGCCCAGGTCAGATGACCGGGCATGTAGCCCATATCGGGCGTCTTTGCGTCGATACTGTCTGGAAAGGCGCAGATCTTGTAGCCGTTGTAGATGTAGCTGTCCTTCGTTTTTCCGATGCCCGCGGCGAGGAAGGCTGCCGGCCCGTGGCACAGCGAGATCATGAACTTGTCCTTGGCTGCGGCCCATTCGAGGACAGCCTTCACCTCTTCACTCTCGTGCAGGCCGATCAGGGCGCCATGGCCGCCAGGGATGAAGATGGCGATGTAGTCGGAGTCGTCACCGAGGTCCTTCTTGATCACATCAGCGAGCTTCAGCGGCCTCTTGAACTGGTCGCGATACTTCGCGAACAGGCCCTTCACCTCTGCATCCTCGGACGGCATCGCCCAGAATTCGAACTTGACGGGGTTGCCGGACAACGTCGCGACGTCGAACGAAAAGCCGGCTTTGTCGAGATGGTACATCGGCAGCAGCGTTTCCACGGGATGGTTTCCCGTCGAGAACATTGTGCCGTTATCGGTCAGCAGATAGCGCTCGTCGGCGCCAATCATCAGAATCTTCCAGCGCCTTCCCGTGTAAGGATTGGGATAGTCCGCGCCGCTGAGGTCGGACTTCGGCGAGGTGAACTGACTGAGCGAATAGGGAGAGGGAAAGAACGCATTGTCTTCGGCACGATCTGGGGTCGGGCGCTTGTCTTCGGATTGCTCGGTCGCCATGGCTTTCTCCGTCGTTGGTGTTGACATGCCGATGATTATAGGCGTCGACGGGCTCGCTGCGAATGAGGGATTTCCCTCAATGGAGTCCGATCGGGCGGCTAGAGGCTGTTATGAACCGAGGGGGCAAGAATACTGAGCCTGCGTCTGCAAAGGCAGCACTGTTTCGGGCTTTTACTTCGTCAGGAGTGTCGTTTCATAAAGGCGGGTTCGGTCAAGCTCTGAACTTTATAGCGGGTGGAACCACAGTCTGAAGAAAGATCGAAGTTTATTAGCTACTTGCCGCCGTGACGAACGCTTCGTAGCGCTCCCCGGTCTTGGCGCGTGCGGCCTGGGCGGCAGGCTCCGGCAGTGCTGGTGTCGTTGAAAGCCAAAAGCGGATGAACACGGTGTGGCGGCGATGTAGAAATGTCGCCGGTTCTGCAAAGTAGAAATGTCGCATCCTGCGTTTGAGAGCGCGGAGCGCGGCAAGTTAGAATTGCGACGATGAGGCGGGTCCTGGCGCCGACGGAGCGCCCGATCGGGCGTAAGCTGGTCGGGGTTGCGCAGCCCGGTCGGGCGCGTTCTAGTAAGCTCCCCTCGGCTTTAGCTTTGAGAGCCGCTTCACTCGGCTGCGGCCAACCTTGCCAGTGCCTGTTCTCGCCGCGCGATGACAGCAGGATCGTTCATGAAATCCGTCCTGCGGCCCGGCTTCGTTCCGCGCTTCTTGTAGGCGCTCTGCGGCAATACCGTGTGTGGCGGCGATGTAGAAATGTCGCTCGCTCTGCAAAGTAGAAATGTCGCATTGGCCGTTCCAAAGGGGCAGGGTGCAGCAAGTTAGAAATGCGACAGTGACGCACTTCCTGGCGCCGACATGAGCGCCCGATCGGGCGTAAGCTGGTCCGGGTTGCGCAGCCCGATCGGGGGGTTCCAGCTTGGCTCCCTGGCTTTAGCTTTGAGAGCCGCTTCACTCGGCAGCGGTCAACCTTGCCAGTGCCTGTTCTCGTCGCGCGATAACTGCAGGATCGTTTATGAAATCCGTCCTGCGGCCCGGTTTCGTTCCGCGCTTCTTGTAGGCGGTCTGCTCGCTGTTGGTCTTGATCTTCGGCGCAGGCCGCGCCTCGTCCTGCTGAGCCTTGATCCAAGTCAGCACTTCGCCGAGCCGCTTGTTCTCGGTGACCGCCGTGTGCGTGATGCGCTGCTCCTTGTCGAACACGGTGTAGGGCAAGGAACACGCCTTCCAGCGAACGTCCAGCCGACCGTCGGCGAACTCGTAGATATCGACGTATTTGCCGACCAGTCCGCACGAAAGCTCGTTCTTCTCAAGCATGATTTGCCTGCGTTCGTAGGAGAACGACAATTGCTCGCCGACATAACGTTGCTCCCGCTTGCACAGCACGTCACGCAGCCGATCCGCCGCAGCATTCAACGCGCGATGCAGATTGTCCGGTCGGGCAGGGACCCTGGCGAATCTCTCGTTGAAGTCGGCCATGAATATCGGCAGGAACGCGTTGGCCGCCTCGATGTCCGATATGCCGGCAAGGCGCAGTTCCTTCACGAGGCGGTCCTGCAGCGTCCGATTGACCCTTTCGACCCGGCCTTTGGCCTGGCTCGAGTTGGCGCACAGGATCTCGATGTTGAGTTCCGATAAGGCGCGGCCGAATTGAGTCATGCCGCGACCTGCCTTGGCATCCTTCTTGGCGACACGAAACACCGTATGCTTGTCGGAATAGAACGCTACCGGGCAACCGTGCGCCTTCAGATAGAGCTCGAGCGTCTCGAAGTAGCTGAAGGTGCTCTCCGACTTCACAAAGCGAAGCTGCTGGAGCTTGCTCGTGGCGTCGTCGATGAAGACGAGCAGGGTGCATGGATCGCCCCGCTCCTCGAACCAACGATGATCACTGCCGTCGATCTGCACCAGCTCGCCATATGACTCCCGACGTAATCTGGGTTGATGGAACGTCCTGCGCTGCTTTCGGGACAGCCAGATTCCGGCTTCCGCCATCCATTTGCGCAACGTCTCGCGCGACACGACCAGGCCGTGGTTCGCCGCCAACTTCTCGGCCGCCAAGGTCGGTCCGAAGTCGACATAGTGTTCTCGGACCAACTGAATCGCCAGATCGCCGACACCGGCGACATATCGATGGTTCGACGGTCGGCCTCGAGCCTTGTGCCGAGTGCTGCGGCGCCTTCGGCCCGGAACACCTTCAGCAGACGCTGGACCTGACGCGTCGTCATATCCAGGACATGCGCGGCCGAGACAACCGTCATGCGCCGCTCCAAAACCTTCGACAGCACCTCGATGCGTTGCAGCTCGCGCTCGCTCATCAAAATCAGTCCCAACCCGCCGTCTCCCTCGCTCATCGACGAGCAGGGCGACATTCCAACTTTGCGGAATCAAGACATTTCTATTTTGCGGCAATACCGTGCTGTTCCATAAGATAGATTATGCGACTTTCACCAGTAAAAGGCAAATATATTTTGCGCCATAAAAGTAATGCATCGCCTTTCACTAGTATTTCCTGGCACTCATCAAGAACTCGACGTGTTGATTTGAGGGCCATGCGCTCAGGATCCTTTTGATCTAAACTGGATACTCTGAACTCTTCTGAGCAGTCGGGCACGCGTTCCAGGGCAGACCATATCGTCCTTCGCTCACCTCCCCTCTCGGCGCCACTCACTTGTGTGGCATACAATAGACGCCCTCGGATACCATCAGTACCGCGCCACCCTTCAACTCGCTCAATGCGCCAACCCACGCTTGCGAATAAGTGCGGCTAGCATCCACGGCCGTCAGCCAAAGAACGCGATTGTCGGCCAGTTCAACTTTAACTTCCTGCTGCAAAGGGCTCCCCTGCACGGTCTGTTGATAGTGGCGTTTGATCCTGACATTGCTGGCCGGAAACTCAGCTTCGTTGCTGCCGTAGTTCAGCACAAATCCAGTGTGGTCCTCAGCCACTGAGCAACTGCCATCACGCTCGCACACGATTTTGGTAGCTGTGTTGCAGTCCCATTTTAGTGAAGCGGGCCACATAGGATTGTCCACGTTTGATCGCGGCTTGTCGCTCGGACCAGCCGCTGTCAACACAGCGCCTGTGTTCAAAATCACAGTGGACAGGAGAAGCACCTTGAACACTACAAACCTCCCTGAATTGTCACCCTCATAGTACCTCGTCCTGCGTGATCGCCTGGCTCATGGCATGCTGAGATTGAACCAGCTTTTCTGGCGCACGCCGTTCGCGTCATCATACTCGATGAACCAGGGCTTTTTGCGCATCGGCCGAGGGATGGTGTAGTAGGTGGGGCCACTACCAAGGGAATGCCCTCGATCGTTTCCCGCAGTCTGGATTGTTGCCGCAACCACCTTGCCGTCGATTTCGATTTGGATCGGACGTGATCCGTCTCCATGATGCCCGCCGACGGCGTTGTTTTTGAAAACAACGGGCAAGGAGCTATCGGCCGCGATGCGGCAGATGTTCCGTTCTTGAGCTAAGCCCGGCCGATCGGATTCGGAGCTGCCAACTGCTTGCCAGCCGGACGGACAATCCTCATACTTCTCAAATCTCGCCGCGCTGGAGCTGGCTTGTGGACAGGTCGGCCAATTAAAACCCGGGGCTTCCATCGCTGCAATCAACTTGTAAATTGGCGGGTGGCACGAGGGGGTGCCTTGCCAGTCGCCGGAAAGACATAGGAGGACCTGACAGCCCCATTCCGACGCTTTTGATTGGGATGGAAGAGCTGCGGCGCCCGCGATGGCGACGGCACCCCCTAGTAGGAATTTGAGTATGGTCATAGCCTTTCCTCACTGCAGATTTGACAGTTTACTATGGATGATCCGCGCGAAAAAGGACAGGTCGAAAAGGCAGGTTTGTGCGACTACATCGATTTATGAAACGAGACGACGGAGGTGTGGTCAACAACCCGTTGCGCGCCAACATTGCACTGACGCTTGAGCGGGAGAGAGCCAGACGCGGCCTATCCCATATGCACATGGCCGAACTGTTTCGGACCGCCGAGGGCGAAAAACTGGCCTATCGAACCTACATTCAAACTGTGCGTCAGAAAAATAATGTCACATTGACGACGCTGCAGATCATGGCAAACGGCTTGCAACTGTCTTTTGCAGCACTGCTCGCCGGCGGCAAGAAAGTTCCGGAATGGGCGCATCGGTTGGACGACAATGCGATCCGCAAGCGGCTGGCGCACATCATCGATTTTGAACGACAACGACGTACTTTGCACCGATATGAGATGGCCGAACTCATCGGCGTGGCGGAGGCGACATTCACGAAACTGGAACGCGCGAGCGGCAATATCAGCGTGGACACGATTGCGGCGATCGCCAAGGCGTTGAAACTAGATCCAGCGACCTTCCTCTTTTCCGATAAGATCCCCCCAACAACTGACCACCTGCTTCTGGCACAGCCGGAGGCGTAGATACTCATTTCAGAGAGCCGTAAGTTTCCAGGGTCATCATCGGTCTAGGCTGGCCAGACGAATGCCTGGCAGGTTTTCGCGGTGGCAGCGCATAACGGCGCGCTTCGAGTGGAAATGGAGCAGAGCTCTTTGTGATCTACCCGCGCCCTCTATCGTTTTTCAGCTGCGCCTGAGGACGATTGCCAAAA
The DNA here is from genome assembly GCF_037179585.1 of Mesorhizobium argentiipisi (SeqCode). NCBI lineage: Bacteria > Pseudomonadati > Pseudomonadota > Alphaproteobacteria > Hyphomicrobiales > Phyllobacteriaceae > Mesorhizobium > Mesorhizobium argentiipisi (SeqCode). The sequence continues at coordinate 269,805 of NZ_JAPYKO010000005.1, read as the reverse complement.
TGTGGCTGCGGTCGAACGCACAGGAATCCTCACCTGTACGGTTGTACCGACATCTTGGGCGCTATGGATGACGAGCTTTCCGTTGAGCGTCGAGACCATCTGGGAACATGCGGTCAGTCCAAGGCCGGTATGATTTCCAGCTCGCGTTGAAAAGAAAGGGGTCGTTGCCTTTGCAACAATTGCAGGCGGCATGCCTGCGCCCTTGTCGGCCACTTCTAGCACAAGATAACTGCGCGGGAGGAATGGTTGTCGTTTGAGTGTCGCGGAGATGAGTACTCGTGCGTTTCTGGCGCTGGAAAACGCGGCCAGAGCGTTTTCGATCAGCTCATTGACCACCAGCCGGAAGGGCGCTGCCGGCACGGGATGCAGACGCGCTTTTGCATCGACCAGAACTTGCACCAAACTGCTGCGATCGCGCGTGAGATCCTCAAGCAGTTGGCCGAGCGCCACGGTGCTGGAATCTTGTGGTGCATAGGCGATCTGAAGCACGCTGTTGGTGATCGATTCCAGTTCGTTGGCAGCACCGCGCGCAGCCTCAAGCATTTCACCGCTCGGCTGCTTGTCTGGTTGTGCGTGCTCAAGGAACAGCCGCAAGGCTGTAACACGCGATCGGGTCATATGCGCAAACAGGGAAGCAAACGAGCGCATATGCTGGTCGCGGCGGTTGGCCGAGGAATAGCGCTGATGGATAACGAGATAGAAGGTGGCACCAAGGCCAAGCGCTATGGCGAAGATGAACCAGTTGCGCGAGGCCGCAATGTCGATGTTGGCGGTCTGCTGCAAGGTGGCGCTGTGATCAACGGTGGAGCTGGAGATCTCGTAAATTGACTGTTCGAGCTTGGTCATGTCGGCAATGGCTTGAGTGTAGTTTTTGCGCGCCGACACGAGGGGTGCGATTTTTTGTTCGAGGGTCAGGCGAACCCCGCCCAGGAGTTCGGCGTCATGATCGGGAAAAAAGCGGTTCAGATAGGGCAGGTTTTCCAACTGCGCGACGTTGACGCTCACCAACGCCATTTGTCGATCGATGTCCGCATCAAGCTTGCCCGTCGCGTCGGCAATGCGAAGATAGCCATACACTCGAATAAGGCGCTCGCGAATCTGTGCCGCGCGCCACTGAATCTCGAAGGTCTGATTGAGGATGGCATCCGTCTCCTGACGATAGCGGTCCGATTGGATGAATGTCCACGCACTCAGGCCAAGTGCTGCAGCCATACCGAGATACGGCAGAACAGTGAGCAAACGGCCGTTGAAGAACTTCATTTCGTGGCGCGCAGGATGACTGGAAAAAAGACCCAGATCGAGTTTCTTGCGGGAACATATGACGCAGGCAACTGATCGAAGGGCCAAACAATGAAGATGGGGCCTTTCTCTACCATGCTGATCGGGCGGAACTCCTGGCCCGACGGGCAAAGCGAGCTGGCCTTGTCGTTCTCGTTGCAACGACGCTCGACCGCCAGGATCGGATCATAAGACCGGATTTCGTCCACACGAATATCGGAAACGAAGTTGTCATAGGCGACAACTTTCACCTCCTGTGCGACGGTTACTCCAGCCTTGGCAAGCACGTTTGCAAGCAGCGGCCCACGATATTCGATTTTCTCGTTGTCGCTCGTCCAGGGGGTTCGCGTGTCATAGGTCTGTTGCGGAAACTCTCCCCGCAGCTGCTTTACCGAAAAAACCGCGACCGTCTTTCCGCTGGCGTCTTGAACGGACACTTCGTTGGGATCGAGGGGAATTTCCTCAGCGGCGCTGGCGAGCGGAAGGGCCAGGGCGAATATGACGGCGAGAGCATTACGCAACATCTTCGACATCCTCGTATTCGCGGGGTCCATCGTTCTTGGCGAAGAGCACGCATGGCCCTCGGGAGCCTCGCGGATCGTAGGCAAATCCCTTTTCTGCCAGCGCAAGCGTGATGTTGCGGATGCCGTCGAGGCCATAGAGATGGTCGTGCAGCTCAAGAAAGATGCGCTCGACGCCGGGCAACTCGGCATCCTGCAGAAGCTCTTTCTCGGCACCTTCAATGTCCATGACGAGGGCATTTATTCGATGATCGGTGATGAAACGATCGACATTGGCCGAGACGATCGAAAGTTCGCGCTCGTAGGGTCCCTGGTCTTTGTCCGTGGAAGACATCCAAAGGTCCCGGCGAACGTAGAAGGTGAAGGATCGCGGGGGACCTGCTGTGAGGATACCTTGGGAATATTTGACATTGTCGAGATCGTTGGCCGCCATCACACGCTTGGCTAGTTCCGCTGTTGCGGGATTTGCTTCAAAAGCCCACACCTGAACGCCGGGGATTTTCGCGATCAGTGCGGTGATGATGCCGATGCCGGACCCCAGCTCCAGTACGCGATCGCGCGCCTTGACCGCCCTGAAGATCCACTTCGCTTCCTTTGCTTCATAGCTCTGGCTTTGAAGCGCTCGCCAGATTACCGGCGAAACATCCTGCGGTTCGACGGGAACCTTGATCCCATGTACGGTTAAAGAGGCCATCGCAATCACAGTCCCTGTGGAAGCGGATGGCCTTGCCGCATGAGCTTGGCGCGAGCTTGCTTGTAGTATTTTTCGGCCGAGCCGGCATCGATGGCGAGCCGATCGGCCATGAGCGAAAAGATCTCCTTGCGTTTCACGCCTGGTGCGCGGTGAGCCATCATGTCGATGGCCTCCTGTTCGCGCGGTGTAAGGACGGAAAAGCGGTAATCGGGTTTGGTCATGACGGCCCGCGACAGGCGCAAGGAGAACCCCTTTGTGGAAATGTCGTCCAGCACGTCGCTGAACACGCCGGGCGCAAGCCCGGTCTTGCCGAGATAGGCGGCGGCGCCGATCCGCCGGAAACCATCTGCCTCGCAGCGGTTGTCCGAACCGGTGACGACAATATGGATGGCACTGGGTGACGCCTCGATGATCCTGTCGACGACAGCGACGCGATCGCCTTGTGAGGTGGGATCAAAACCAGGCAAGCCAGGATCGATAACGACAAGATCGAAATGGTTGTTTTGAAGTTCTACGGTCGCGATGTTCAGCGTTTCGGCGCCCAGAACGACGCATTTTTCGAAGCTTGCCTGCACTTCGTTCATTAGTGCCAGACGCATAAGTGTCTGGTCTTCGACCACCAGGGCACGAAACATCAGAAGCCAATCCTTCTACGCAGGCGCCCCCCGCCCCTGTCTTCCAGAATTGGTCGCTTCAAAAAAGGGATGGTGCCATCCCTATTTTTCCTCACCTCCACAGCTATCTGTGTCTGACCGATGTAAGCCAGGAGCAAGATGATGCCTATTCAACTGGTCTGCAGCAACCGAGAGATTGAAGCGGCAGAAGGCGTCGCGAAACTGATTGCTAAACATCGTCAAAGCGTCGCTGAGCTTGAAAGTCTCGGCAAGCAAGCGATGGAGGCCGAGGGGAAGGATGCGGTTCTGCTGGGTCAAAGGCTGGACGCGGTCATGGCGGAAGAGGCGGCGGTGCGAAGGCGTGCTGCCATTGCTCCAGTAGCCACTATCGCGGAAATCAAAATGAAGGCTGCTTACTTTCAACGGCTGACGGCTCATGACTGGTGCGAGGTTGATGTGGACGATTTTCGCGCGTTGCTCGGTTCTTTCGCGAAACTGCAGTCCTAGGAGAAGAGCGCTGAAATCCATGTGGTCAAGGTATTCCAGGCGGCATAGAGTCCGGCAGGTACCAAGATGATCGCCAAGAACGCAGCAGCTCCGCCAATAGCACCGTCACCGCGTCCTTCCACCGGATAGTAATATCTGTGCGCCTCGTCGTCGTGCTTCATTGTTGTATCTCCGACCGCTTGTTTAGCAGCAGCTGCACTGGATGCTGAAACGTCGTGCCCCACAGACCGGTGCGTTTCATCTTAGCGTTGATTTCCGCGACAAGGTAGTTCTCATTGACGGCTTTGCCCTTTGCTGTCGTTGCGGCAAACGCGTATCCGGTCGCTATGAGCGCGGTGCCAACGTCAATTGTTTCGCCATTGAGCTGCGCACCGCAAACGACAAAAACCGCCTTGTCTAGGGCGTAGCCAATTGGCTGGCATGAAACCGCGGCGCTATCGAACAGGGCTGCCAGATGCGCCAGCGAGGTATTCCCGCAATCGATTTTGTTCCCATTTGGCTCTTCGGCTGACGTGCCGCGAAGACATGACTGGACGCCATAGAGGCGGAAAAGCTGATCTCCGTCACGCCAGGTATCTCCGGTCAGCAGTTGAGCCGATTTCGATACCGCGACGGGAGTGGGTACCCTAGAGTTGGTCGCATCCTGCGCCTGTGCCGATGCGCACATAGAAAATGTGGCCAGCACTGCAAAGCGCGCCTGTTTCATTCCTGGAACTGTCCACCGAGCTCGGCGGAATGCTCCAGATCGGGGCGCAGCGACTTGCCGTCCTTGTTTCGTCCGATTGCGGCCATGTCGAGGAAAACCATTTCGTCATCGTCGTAGGCGACGTTATACGGGTCGTTTGTATTGCCCGCACCCACGAGAGAAAAACACGACACGGCGTCGGGTTCCTCCTTTCTGCTCTGCAGCACAAGTGTTTTGCAAAGCACGACAGAAGCACGATCGTTGTAGATTCCGTCTTCATAGTCCTGCGCGGCCTTCGTGCAGTCCCACTCCTGCGTCTTGTATGTGATCTTTGGTTTTGGGCAGGCCGCAAGGCCGCGCAGTCGATAGGTTACGCCGTTGATGATGCGCTCAGTCGCCGACGGCATCTTAACCGGCGAGCTGAGGGCGGACACGTCGCGCTGAAAGAGCGCGCCTTTCGCATCGTAGCGCTCATAGACGAACACCTTCTCGCCCGGCTTGGCAAACTGAAGCAGGTAGCGCTCCGACGGCTGCGCGAAGGCATTTGGGGCGTCGGCGCCGGCCGCATAAGCCGCGGTGCTCTGGAGCAGCAAAACCGTGCAAAGGGCAATCTGTTTCATCGAAATCCGTCCCTGCGGTGCATATGGTGTTGACACTTTACTAGGGCTGCGTATAGCCATAGTAAAGTGTTAAATTTTGGCGACAGTATGAACACTCGAACAGCTCTTCTGTTGACCCTTTGTGCTGCTGCAATGCCGTTGGAAACGCACGCCCAGGATCTGGCATCAGACCGCGTCGCAGTCGCCTTTGCAACGCCGGCGCAAGCCCTTGCCTCAGTCGGGGTGCAAACGCCGGGAACGTGTAATGCCGCAAATCGTGCTGAGGTCTCCCAACTTGTGCGTTCAATCGCTCAAGAAGAAGGGTTCGACGCCGATCTGGCCGAGGCAGTGGCATGGGCCGAAAGCGATCTCGGCACCAGTCAGGGTCTCTCGAAGGCCGGAGCCCTGGGAATCATGCAGCTGATGCGGGGCACGGCGGCCGATCTAGGGGTGAGCGACCGTTGCGATACACAGGCAAATGTCCGGGCTGGCCTTCGCTATCTGAAGTCACTCTATGACGAATTCCAGGATCCGCTGTTGATGCTGGCGGCATACAACGCCGGGCCAAACAGCGTCTACAAGGCGCAGGGCATTCCGGTGAATCCGGAGACGGCTGAATACATCGTGAAAATTTTAAACCGCTGGAAGTTCGGCGGTGTCGTGAAGAAGTCCGCCCTGACCAAATCCGAAATGCTCGCGGCCGCTCCGCCAGCAAACGAGGACGCTTGGCAGGATGGTCATGTCATGGATTTCGGCAACTGAAAGGAGCCAAGGGTGGAATATAGGAAAGCGGGCAAATTTGCCCTGAAACTGGCCTTGGCATCGGCGGTCGGAATAGCTCTGGCGCCAGCCACCGCGTACGCCCAGTCGGCGGCGCCAGTCGAAAATGTGCTGGAGTGGTTCGTCGGCGTTCTGCAGGGCAACATAGCGCGTTCATTCGCCATCATCGCGGTCTGTTTTCTCGGCTTCCTCGCCATGACGGGGCGACTGGCGTGGATGATGGCTTTTTCCATCATCATCGGCATCGCTCTCATCTTCGGCGCTGCCCAGCTGGTGGACGCGGTTCGCGCGACGGCGGGAGGCAGCTGAGACATGGACGACGAGGAAGTCTATGTCGAGCCGGTCAGCCTGCCCCTGACACGCCCCCCGATGAAATGGGGGGTGCGATATGAAGTTTTTGCACTGAACGGCATCCTGGCGGTGATCGGCTTTATCGCCACGAGCAGCTTCATGCTCGGTCTTGGCGTGTTCGGCGTGGTGCATCTGGTCAGCGCATATCTGTGCCAGCGCGACCCCTACATATTTCATATTTTCGAGCGGCGCGTCTCTAAGCGCGGAGCGGTGGCGAACCTTACTTTTTGGGGTGCGAGGAGCTATTCGCCATGAGCCTCGATGCCGACCTGAAGTTTGGCCGTGAGCGCCGCCGCGAAAAACCCGCGGCGATGCACATCCCCTACCTTCGCCATGTCGATGACAATTTAATCGTGACGAAGAGCGGCTTTCTGGTCGGCGCCATGCAGCTCAGCGGCCTGCCGTTCCAGACGATGGACCAGGCCGAGTTGAACAGCCGAATGTTCAACCGCAACACCACGTTCCGCAATCTCTCGACCTCTCGCTTTGCGGCCTACACAACGATCATTCGCCGCCACGTGACGCCGGAGATCGAAGGCGACTTTGACAATCCTTTCGTCGCCGAGCTCGACGCCCGCTACATGGATGAGCTTGGGTCGAAAAACCTTTTCGTCAACGAGGCGTATCTGACGGTCATACGCCGCCCGATGGTCGGCCGGGTCGGTTGGGTGGACAAGGCGCTCAACGCATTCCGCATCAGCACCGCAGGCGAAGAAACCCGCGAAGAGGCGATTGCCGAACTGCATGACATCCTTGACGGCATGGTCAAGGATTTCACCGCATATGGGGCGCGTCTTCTCGGTGTCGTGAAGCGTCGCGACAGCTTCTTTTCCGAGCCTGCGGAATTTCTGGCGAAAATCCTCGCCGGTGGCGGCGACGTGGAAATGCCTTTGCCGCGCTTGTCCCTTGGCGACGTGCTGGCAACGCGACAGCTGTTTTTTGGCAAGTCGGCGCTGGAACTTCGCGGGCCGGACGCAGCCAAGCTCGGCGCCATGGTATCGATCAAGGAATACCCGCCGTTCACCGCTCCGGGCTCATTGGATGGTCTCTTGCGCCTGCCACATGAGTTTGTCCTGACACAGAGTTTCGCGATCGAAGACCGTGTAACGGCGATGCGCAGGATCAACACCATCGCCAACCAGGTTGAGGGTTCCGACGAGGCGGGCACAACGGTCGAGGAGTCCGTCCACGAAGGCGCCGACAAACTGGCCGGCGGCGAAGTCGTCTTCGGACAACATCACATGAGCGTCATGGCATTGGCATCGGACATGAGTGGCCTCAACCGCGCGCTATCTGACATCACGGCGGAGCTCTCGCGCATGTCGATCGTGCCGGTCCGCGAGACACTGAACACGGAACTGGCCTTCTGGGCGCAGTTGCCGGGAAATTTCAGCTACATCGCGCGACGCGCGTTGATCTCGTCGCTAAATTTCGCCGGTCTTTTTTCAGGACACAATTTCCCGTCCGGCCAACGTGAGCGGCTGCATTGGAAACGCCCTATCGCTTTGCTCGAAACGACCAGCCAGACGGCCTACTATTTCAATTTCCACGTTCACGATGTCGGCCACTTCACGGTTTTCGGCCCGACCGGCTCGGGCAAGACCGTGGTGCTGTCGTTCCTGATGGCACAGGCCATGCGCATCATGCCGCGGCCGCGATGTGTCTATTTCGACTATATGCGAGGCGCTGAAATTTTCGTTCGGGCGCTCGGCGGTCGCTACGAGGTGATGGAACCTTCCCAGCCGACCGGTTTCGCGCCATTGCAGCTTGATGACACGGCGGAAAACCGTTCTTTCCTGGAAGATTTGCTCCTCTACATTCTGACGCCGGAAGGCGGCGCGCTTGATGTGGCGGAGATGCGCGTCATCAACGCCGCGGTCGACATGATCTACAAGATCCCACGCGAACAACGGACCTTCGACCTGCTGCCCGAGGTGCTGCGAGGCTCGCTCATGCCTGGCATGAATGATCTGGCGGCGCGGATACAGCCCTGGCTCGACCCGAAGGACAAGGGCTGGCTTTTCAACAATCCCGTCGATCTGGTTGATTTCTCGAAGCCGGTTGTCGCCTTCGACATGACCAGGATCCTGGGCGACCGAAAGCTGCGCTCAGCAGCGTTGCTCTACATCTTCCATCGTCTTGAGGAGGTCATCGACGGCTCGCCGATCATGCTCTTCCTCGATGAAGGTTGGAAGCTGCTGGACGACGAGGTTTTCGCTGCTTTCATCAATGAAACGCTGAAGACCATTCGTCGCCGCAACGGCGTGGTCGGCTTCGGCACGCAGACAGCGGAAGACGTCGTCAGCTCCTCCATCTCATCGTCGCTGATCGAGCAAACGAAGACCAACATTTTCTTCCCCAACCCGAAGGCGAGCAAGGAGTCCTACATGGAGCGCTTCTCGCTGACAGCGAAAGAATTCGAGTTCGTGCGCCGAACCGCGAAGGAAACACGCACCTTCCTCGTCAAGCACGACAGCGACTCGATCGTTGCTAAGCTCGATTTGTCGGCGATGCCCGATCTCATCAAGGTCTTGTCCTCCAACGAAGCCAACAGCAAGGAATGCGCACGGCTGCGGGAGACCTTCGGCGACGAGCCGGAAATGTGGCTGCCATACTTCTGCGGATGGGAGAACGAGCATGACGAAGCGGCTTAGCCGCGCTTGTCTGGCCGTGGCTCTTGCGACAGCGGGAAGCACGACCGCGGCTGTCGCTCAGATCGCGGTCATCGACGGGTCGAACCTCGACAAGCGGCAAGAGGACGAGCAGCACAGCACAAAGTCGGACGAAGCCAAGAAGGACGAAACCGACAAGAAGAAAAGCGTCGTCTGCACCTATTCGAACAAATACCGCTCACAGATGTTTCGCCGATCCCCGGCCGAAGCGTTGCAGCGCGACGCGGGCAACGTGAAGACGATCCGCTATTATGCGCAGAAATACGGCGTGCCCGAAGGCCTGGCGCTGTCCGTTGCCTATCAGGAATCGCGCTTCGACACATGCGCCGGGAGCCACACCGGCGTCAAAGGCGTCATGCAGCTGACCAAGGGCACTGGCAAATCAATGGGACTTGACCGCAACGTGAACGAGCAGAACGTCGAAGGCGGTGTCAAGTATCTCGGGATGGGTGTCAAGCAATGCGGGGCGACGAATTACAGCTGTCTCGCCTCCTTCTACAACGGATCGAACGCTGCCGAGCAAAGAGGGTGGGCCGGCGGTGTCGGCCGCTGGAACAGCTACTTCAACGAATATGTATCGAGCGGCAAGGCTCCGGCCGCTGCGCCGCCACCATTCTCGATCGTAACGGCCGACGGCGCAGGCGGCACGGCCCAGGACGCGGCTATGGGCACGGTGAGGAAGGCGGCTGGCGGCCTCGATGCAAGCTCATCGCAGATGGGCGCCAACAACGCGGCGATCGACGCGCTGTCGGGCCATGTTGGCCAGGTGACTGAATACAAGGACGCTTGGGAGCTGAACTCGTCGGCTCGTGGGATCAACGCCGATGTCACCAACCAGTACCTCGCCCAGGCCGGAGATTTTACGGCGTTGCTGGCCCAACTTCTATCGTTGCAGAACGTGCAGGCATCGCAGTCGTCCAAGCTGGTGCAACAGCCGAAGAGCGGCTCTCCAAACCCGTTTTCTTGTGATCCCGCGGAACTGGAACGGTTGAAGATCGATCGCGGCCGGTGGCTTCCATGCGCGGTTGAGAACGTGGGGGCAAGCTCGGCCGACAGCCGCTCGATCATCATCACCAGTGATCCTGCCGGCGCTACCAGCGTGATCAATTCTCTACAGCAATAGGAGGCTGACATGAAGAAATTCGCGATCGCTGCCGGCATGGCGCTTTGGACGACCGCGGGCTTTGCACAGATTGCGGTCATCGATGGCGCCAATCTCGATGTCGCCCGCAAGAATGCGGAGAACACCAACTCCATCATGGATTCGAACAAGGATATTCTGAAAAAGAGCGAGGAGATCCTGCAGGCTCTCAGCGGCAGCCGTGACGGTTCGCTCGGGATCGGACAAATGGGCCTCGCCGGCAACATGTCGATTGCCCAGGCTCCGTCGTTCGGATCGATCCTGAACGGCGGCGCGCTTTCGTTTGGTGGCTTGTCGCCGGAGATCCAGAAAATCGCCGGCGCCGTCATCAATGGGCTGCAGCTGGTGAAGCAGCTCCAGCAGATTGCCGGCAAGGAAACGAGCGCCGTCAACACAGCCTATGGCGGCAGCGTCAACGTGGCCTCGCTGCTAAGCGCGCTGACTTCGCAGGCCTCGCAGGGCGTCACCCAGCGCCAAAAGTCATTGCAGTCCGCGAGCGGGCAGATCGGGCAGTCGCAGGACGTCAAGGGATCGGTAGACCAGAACACACGAATGCAGCTGGAAAACGCGCGCGCGGTCAACGAATTGATCGGCGTCCAGAACGGTGCGGTCGCGGCCCTGAATGAGAAGCTGAAGGGAGATCTTCTTCGCCAAAGCCAGGTGCAGAAGATGATGACGCCGCGCACCGTCAATCCGTTCGCGGAATTCGGCAAGAGCGGGGGCTAGCGCTTGTCGAGGCGGGCGTTGCGCATATGCGCTGTGATTGGGCTCGGCGCAGTGCTGTTCGGATGCGCAAATCGCGAACGGAAAGCGCCGTGCGGGCCTTTGGCGTATGCCCACGCCGACGAATGCGGCGGGCTTAAGCCGGTCAATTCAACGCCGTTCGCCAGTATCATTGACGAGGATCCATGAACGGTCTTGCCGAAAGCATTCTCGGTGGCATTGACAACATCGGCGAGGACTTCGTCCGCACCGTCTATTTGCAGTTGGGCAATGCGATGGGCAACGTCTTCACCCTGATGCTGACCCTTTATATCGTGTGGTGGGGCTATTCGATCCTGAGCGGGCGTGAGTCGATTTCGCCGCTCGAAGCGGCCTATCGCCTCGGCCGCGCTGTCATCATCTATCTGCTGCTGACCGGATGGGGCACATTTTCCGCGACGATCTACCAGCTTGTTCAAAGCATTCCAGATGAGGTGGGCAAGGTCATTGTCGGCGCCGTGTCGCGAGCCACCGGGAATCAGCTCAACGACCAGGCGGCAATTCCAGCGCTTATCGACAATCTCTACCAAGGGGCGCAAGACGTCGCCAATCAGGTCTATAGCGGATCCTTCTACGACATTTTTGGCGCGCTCTTGTCGCTCCTCGTCCTGCTGTCGGCGATCATCTTCGCAGCGCTCGCCATCGCGGCGATCATCGCCGCCAAGGTGATGTTGTTCATCACGCTCGCTCTGGCGCCGATATGGATCATTCTTTGGCTTTACCGCTGGTCCTCGCGAATGAGCGAAGGCTTCCTTTCGCTCACCACCTTTCTGATGATCCAGCAAATCCTGATCTACGGCTTTCTCGGATTCTACTTCTCGCTCGTCAATGCGGCGCTGAACACCGCCACGACCGGCGGAGCGACCATGGACAGCAAAATGTCGCTGGTGCTGCCCCTGGTGCTGGTGACGATCATCGGGATCTATGTTCTCATGCAGATCCCATCGATTGCTTCGATCCTGAATGGCGGCGGGTATCTCAGCACCGTGGGCGCATACAACCCCTATCGAAACTTCGGCAGCAACGCCGTGCGCTACTCCGGCGCGCGATGGGCCGCCGGCCGCGCCGCTCGGGGCGCCCGGCAGCTAGCGGCAAACAGCTTCCGATCTCCGCGAGCAGCAAGGGCGGACGACGCAGCTCGCTCCGCCATCCAGCAAGGTGCGCGCGATAACGCCAGGCCTCTGGCCTAGAACACAGGAACGATCATCGATCGCGGCCATGGATCAGGATGCATCACGCAAACGAGGCAGCTAGTAAGTGTCAACTCCATCGGAAACAGCTGGTAACAGCGGCAGCGAGCTCGTCGACAGACGCTATTACAGGGCGGGCGCGACCTGGGAAGACGACACGCACAGGTCAATGCGCCGATCGCGTACATTGGCATGGATCGTCAGCGGCGTTTCCGGTCTGGTGGCGGTGCTGTCGCTGCTTGCGCTCGTGCTGATCCTGCCGCTCCGGCAGTTCGAACCGTACGTTGTCGAGGTCGACAAATCGACGGGCTACCTCGAGATCATGCGCGCGCTGAAGCCTGGAGATTTGTCCCAGAACGAAGCCGTCACGGCGGCAAATCTCGTCCGCTATATTCGTGCCCGAGAAACATACGATTCCCGTGAACTGAAACAGAATTACGACCTGGCGCAGCTCTATTCGACCGACGCGGCGTCCAAGGATTTGACATGGCTTTACACACCTGCAAATCCGCAATCGCTGGACAAGACCTATGGCCGCAATGCCACCATCTCGGTCGAGATCAAGTCGGTTTCCCTGCTCAATCGCAACACAGCCTCGGTGCGCTTTGCCACGACGACGCGGCGGGACAATTCGTCCACGGCCGACAATTGGGTGGCGGTGATAAAATTCCGCTACACTTCAACGCCACTCAAGAACGAATGGCGTTTCGACAACCCGCTGGGATTTCAGGTTACGGATTACCGCCGCGATCAGGAATCGGCGCCGGCCGCGGGGAGCCTGCAATGAGATGGGGAGTCAGCTTCGTCCTGTCAGCCGCCCTTCTGCTTGGCACGATCCACGGCGCGGCCGCACGCGACAGCCGCATCCGATATGTCACCTTCAACAATGACGACGTGACGTCGGTGCGTGCAGCTCTTGGCATTTCCACGATGGTCGAGCTCAGCCCGACCGAAGTCATCGAAACTGTCTCCGCCGGCGACACGAAAGGCTGGTCGATCATCCCCAAACGCGGATCGCGATTTCTGTTTGTCAAGCCGCTGGAGCGCGATGCTTGGACCAACGTCAACGTGGTCACCAACCGGCGCGTCTATTCCCTGCTGCTGCAGGCAACTGACAATAGCCGCGACCGGGCATCCTTCCAGGTCCGGTTCAAATACCCGGACGAGGATATCAACGCGCGGTTGCTCTCACAGGCCAAGGAGAGCGCCGCCGATCCGGATTTGAAGGATCTGAACTATGCCGATCTCAACTATGACTATGCCTATAAGGGCGACGACAGCTTGAAGCCGCGCACCGTATTCGACGACGGCACGAAGGTGTTTCTGGAGTTCAAGGGTGACATTCCGGCGATTTTTGTTGTCGACGACAAGCGCCATGAGTCGCTCGTCAACGTTCGCACGCAGGGCAAATACACCGTCATCGACAAAGTGGCACGGCAATTCACCTTGCGAGCCGATGGCAAGACGCTCTGCCTCTACAACCGGGCCCGACCCAACGCTATCGATCCAGTCGAGCAGGTCTACGGTCCAGCGAAACTGACAGGTGGTTCCACACTGTTCGGATCCAGTGGAGGACGGTGATGACCCAGATCGATTATAACCAACTGGATGGCAGCCCGTCTGTCGTGCGCCGCGGAGCGGGCGTAAGTACCAAGATCGTTCTGGTCGGCCTCGGCGTGGTGCTCGTAGGCGCGCTGATATGGCTGAACTGGCCTCGGGAGCCGGTATCGCGCGATCTTCGCAGCGATGGCGAGGAAAACTTCAACCCGCCGGAGTTCCGCCCGCCGGCGTTGAACGAGCCGCCTCAACCTGCCGACGGCACGATCGACCAGATCGTGGTGCCGCCACCGGCTGACGACCAGAAGGGCACGCAACAAGCCGACAACGTCGATCAGACCGTGCAGGAGGGCGCGGATCTCGATGCGCAGCGGCGGGCGCTGGAAGCACAAATGGCGGCCGAGGAAGCTCGCCGCAAGGCCGAGGCGGAAGAAGCCCGCCGCAAGGCCGCGGCTGATGACGAGGCTCGCCGCAAGGCTGAGGCAGCCGAGCATGAAAAGGCAGTGTGGGAACGCCTACGGTCCAACCAGATGGTGACAAATGGTGAAACCGGCTCGACAGATACCGGCGCCCAGGCGGCACAGGTAGAAATCGCGCCCGACGGTCAGATCATCCCGGTCCCCGGCGCCGACAGCGATCCCAACAAGGCATTCCTGGCACAGTCTGAGGCAAGTTCTTCCAGCATCGTCAAAGCCAGGGTCTTCCGACGCACCGATGCGTTGATCCCTGAAGGAACGATCCTTCGCGGCTATTTGGAAACCGCAATCAACACCGACCTTCCCGGTGCCGTGCGCGCTGTCGTGCGTGAGGATGTCTTCTCGCTCGACGGCAGGCGGATTCTCATCCCGAAAGGCTCGCGCCTGACCGGGGAATACCGCTCGGGGCTTGCGCGCGGTCAGAAGCGCGTGTTCATCGTCTGGAACAGAGTCATCCGCTCGGACGGCATTTCCGTCGATATCAAGTCGCCCGGTGCGGATGCACTCGGCCGCGGCGGCATGGGCGGCCATGTCGATACGCACTGGGTTGAACGGTACGGCAACGCCATCATGCTTTCCGTGGTTGGCGGCGTCTCTGAATATCTGTCCTCGCTTGGCGACAGCAGCCAGGATGGACAACAGCGCCAGGTGTCGACGATCGATCCCGTAACCGGTGGGACCACGACCGTAACTTATGGTGGCAATGGTTCGCAGCGCGACGCCCGCGGCATCGCGTTCGATAAGTCATCGACCGCCCTGCAGCAACTCGCGCAAGAGGCGTTTCGCGACACGCAGAACATTGGCCCGACAGTTTATATCGACCAGGGCACATCGGTTGTCGTGCTAGTCCGGCGAGATCTCGATTTTTCGGATTTGTACGCCGATCCCGTTCAGGAAGAAGTTGCACGAATGAAGGCAGGTGGGCGGCCGAAGACCGCGATCGATCCGACGCCTCTTTACGCGACGCCAAAGAATCATTTTTATCCCGGCTATGGAGCCCGGTGAAATGAACGCCGTGCATCCCCTCTCCGATCCTTGGGTAAGAGCCCCGGTCCTGCGCGCTCATTTGGAGCCAATATGGTCCTATTTGAACGAAGATGCGGTGTCCGAGATCGCGATCAACAGGCCAGGTGAATTGTTCATCGAACGCCTCGGCGCTAAGGAAATGGAGCATGTCGTCAAGCGCGAGGTCACGCCCGGCTGGATCCGCAACATCTCGACGGGCGTCGCCTCGGCGACAAATCAGGTCATCAACGAAGAAAAGCCGGTCCTGTCAGCTGCTCTACCCTCGGGTGAGCGCATCCAATGCATCTTGCCGCCCGCGGCGCCCGAAGGCGGGGCGATTTCGATTCGCAAGCAGGTCATCATGGATATGAGCCTTGATGCCTACAAGGATCTTGGCGCATTCGAGGACACGGCGATGGGCAGCGGTCTGGCGCTTTCAACCGAAGAAAAGCGACTTGTCGAAATGTTGCATGACACGTCGCCGATGGAGTTCCTGCAATATGCGGTGCGCAACCGTGTCTCGATTGTCGTTTCAGGCGGGACGTCGACTGGCAAGACGACGTTTTTGAATGCGCTCTTAAAGGAGATTCCGGCCCATGAACGGATCATCACAATCGAAGACACCCGCGAACTGAGGCTGCCGGCTGCCAACAACGTCACACTGATAGCCTCGAAGGGCGACCAGGGCCTTGCCAAAGTCTCTGCGCAACAGCTGCTCGAGGCCTCGCTTCGCATGCGACCCGATCGGCTGTTATTGGGCGAGTTACGCGGCGCTGAAACCTTCGCGTTCCTCCAGGCGATCAACACCGGCCACCCGGGTTCGCTCACGACCGTTCATGCCAATTCCGCCCGGTCCGCCTACGAGCGGCTGGCGCTCATGGTCATGCAGGGCAGTACGGGGCTCTCACGGAGTGAAATCCTCGACTACCTGCGCGAGGTCATTCCGGTGGTCGTCCAGATGGTCCGCACCGAAGGCGGCCGGCGCGGCATCAGCGAGATCAAGTTCACCAAGGCGGAGACGATCTAGCGGGGCCCAACCATGCAGAAAATCGCAACAGCAATTTTCATGATGCTTATGGCGATGGCCTTGGGCGTCCTGCTCTTCACGGTCGCCTATGCCGCGACTGATTGGTACCACACTGGCTCCCACGTCCTGTTCGACCAGCTGAACGCCAAGCCCCTGCCGGTTGTTGGTCAGGCCTGGGCGGACACGATGGCGAGAAATTTTGACCGGGTGCAATACGCCCTTGGGGCGGGAGCATTGGGGTTTCTCTTGCCACTTGTGAGCTTGTTTCTCATGCGCCCGAGAAGGCGCAATGACTCTCGCTTCATGACCATGAGCGACGTATCGAAAACCGGCATGACGAAAGTTGGCGGCGTCTTCGTCGGGCGAGTCGGCGGCAAGCTTGCCGAAATTCTGTCGCCCGGCCGCGATCAGCGTTCCTGCAAGATCCGCTTGACGCGGCGCAAGCTGATTGGTGGCAAGAAATTGTGGATTGATGGCGATGATGTCGGCGGCTTCGTCATAGGGCCGCCGCGCTCCGGCAAAGGCACGTCTCTCATCATACCGAATGCCTTGACCTGGCCGCATTCGCTCGTGGTTCTCGACCTGCGGGGTGAGACCTATGCGGCGACCGCTGGTTACCGTTCGACCCTGAGCCGCGTGGTGCGCTTCGCGCCAGCTGATCCCGACGGCAACACCGCATGCTACAATCCGATGGACTTCATCTCGCTGGACTCAGCGCAGCGCGACATCGACCTCCGCAACATCGCTGCGGCGCTGTTTCCGCGCCCCCCTTCGAACGCGGATCCCTATTGGGTCAACGATGCCCGCCTCCTCTTTACCGGCATAGCATCCTTCGTAATGGAATCGCCTGCGATCCTAAACGAGAAGAAGACCTTCTCTACAATTCTCGAGATTATGAACGGTGCCGAGCAGCCACTCCTGGAGTTCATCGGCTCGCTACGCGAGGAACGCCGCCGCGAATGCTCGCATTTTACGCTGCAAACCCTGCTGCCATATTTCGAAATGTCTGAGCGGCAGTTTTCCGGAATTTACGCCGGCGTGCGGACCGGCATGGCCCCCTTTCTCAACGAGCGCCTGATGCGAGCTACCTCGCGTAGCACGTTCGATATTCGCAAGCTCAAGCGCGAGCGGATCTCTCTTTATCTCGACGTACGGCGCGAGCAGATCACCTCGCTTGGACCTTTGTTCAACGTCCTGATTACGCAGATGATGAACTTCATGTCTGAAACTATGCCGCGTCCGGACGAGCATCCTGTGCTTGTGCTGCTCGACGAGTTTCAGAACCTCGGCAAGCTCGAGAACGTGACCGAAATGGCGAGCGTGCTTGGCGGCAACGGCGTTTCCATGTGGTTTTTCGTGCAGTCGCTGAAGGCCGTAGACGAGATCTATCGCCAGGAAGGGCGCAAGACGCTCATCAACGCTGCTCGCGTGCAGATCTTTTTCGGTGCGCAGGACGCCGACGATCTGCGCTACGTTTCCGAGCAGCTCGGCGAAACGTCGGACGTGCAAAAGGACGTGACGCGCACCAAGGCAACGTTGTTCGACACTTATTACACGCGCTCGGAGCACCGCAAGGAAGTGCGGCGGCCCCTGATGCGGCCGGACGAAATCCGTACGCTCGACAAGAACAAGGTCATCATATTACCGCGTGGGGAACTGCCGATCCTCGGCACCCGCAATTTCTATTTCGCCGACGCCCCGCTAGCCAAACGTGCGTTCATGCCCCTGCCCGCCTCTGTCGAGTTTTCGCGCACGAAAAGACCTGCTTTGGACGCTTCCGCGGCGGTTCCATCTCCTGGGCTCCCGACGATTGTGCCGACACCACCCGCCTACCACTCAGGTCTCTTGCAGACCCGCCTGCAGCGCGGCGCAACATTTGCCGCAAAAGCGGGCTCTGTAGCTCCACCGCCAGGCCGGCGCGCAATCGTAAAAGAACGGCTGAAAGCAACAGACGCTGCAGTCGTACCGGCTTATGCCGCCATAGATTTTTCCGCCTTGGCGGCCAAAGCGGTGATGACACGCATAGCGCCCGACAAAGAAGCGGCGGTTGCGGCGATCCTGAACAACGTGAAGTCCCTGCGCGCCAACGCATCCGACACCGAGACTTTCGATCGAAATCTCAGAATCGTCGAAGATGCTTTGCCTGATCTAGTCGATTAGCCGAGCAACCTACGACGATCGCCGACAACGAGCCAACCGCACGGGCCGCATTTGATGCGCCAGCAGCCACGTAAAGGGGTGCCAGAGATTCCCTCCGGCACGGGACTTGACCAACACGTCGGCGCGCGACTGGAGCAAGGAAGCGAACAATCGCGGCCCACAAGTCGGACGGTATGTACCTCTTTGCTCCTGTCGAAGGATTTCCATGCCGAGCCGAGGGGCTAGGTCGAACGCTCTTCGGTGCAATTCAGTTTCACGGGCTAGTGGCCTCGAGCCGGTTGCTCCGGGACGACAAAGTTGCGCCAGGAGCCGCCTTAGAGCATTCTGCAAATGTCGCGATTTGGGCCGGAACCGGCCCTGCAGCTTTCAGGCGAGGAACACTGGATAGCTACCCTTCGCTCATAGCGTCGGTGATCGACTTGATGCCGCTGTGACAGGGTTAAGCTGACCGCTCGGACCGCCGCAGCGTGGCGGGGAGCATGGCGTCGATCTCCTTGTCGGAAAACATAAGCTCCTCATTGTCCTTCAACGACGCCTGAGCCTTCCTGTAGGCCTTGCCATCTGTGAACGGCGCGCCGCGATAGATTTCATGAAGGCTGGTCTGTAGCTCGTCGCGCTTCGTCCGGAGCTCGTCGACAGGCACCGCGTTATTCAATGCGTCGGCGATCAGACTAAGGTAGGATTGCGGACATTCCAGATGTCGGACGCGGTCTCCCTGTGCCGTTGCGCGAGCGCGCCGGGGTCAAGGTCCTTCTGGTAGGCGTTGTATATCAGACTGAGAATCCCGAGCGCGACCGTCTCGTAAAACTTCCAGGGTCACGCATCAAGCTGGCCGTGTCGCGCGCCGCCTGGTCCGCCGCGCTTGCGCCTGCCGTCTCGGCAATCGACGCCGGGACGGTGCCGGCCGCGCCCTAAATCGGCTATCGATCTCTTCGAGCGTTTCCATCGCCGCATAGGATTCGATTTCGATCAGAAGCTCGAACAGGGACGTGCCAACGTCGCGTGTTTCCGGTCCCAATCGATGCAGAGTGACAGCTAGATTGACGAGGTCCGCAGCGGCAAAGGCCGTGCTTGTCTGAATATTGCCAAGATCATCGCGCCAATGCTCAATCAGGCGCTCGGACAGCCGCGCAACCAAAAGGGCCTGGTGCGGCAGCAGCGAAGCGAGCCGCTCCACGATAAAGGTGGCGTCGACCCGGGCCTCGCTGGTGAGGCGATCGGCGATCGTCGTAAGCAGAGCGGCCGTCTCGGCATCGGGTGAAAGCTCGTCGACCAGCCGAAACACATCGAATACCGCCGGCCAGACCGCGGCGGGTCCGCGCTCCAGCCCGCGAACGAGGATCGGGTTCGCGTGTGACCGATGGTTCGGATCGGCCCACAGATTGGCCGCCGAATGCACGGCTCCAACCCGCGCGTCGCCCATCGTTTCGTCGTCGAGTAGTTTTTCAAGACGCGCGCGCGCCCAATCGAGTGCGGGCTGCACGACGGCGGCGATAGCCACAATCTCGCCATAGGCCATCCGGGCTCGACGACTGCCCGAAGCCCGCCAGCGATCAAGCTGTGCGTCGACGAATGCAGCCTCATGCCAATGCGCGTTTGCCAGATAATGCGCCGCCATCTTGGTCCCCACAAGGCCGGGGACCTCGATGAACAACCGCTCCAGAAACGCCGTTCGGCGCGCCGGATCGGCGGTTTCGATATGGGGCAGGAACAGCAGCAGATGATCCCAATTCTCGACGGTTTTGTCGCAGGCGAGGAAGCGTTCGAGCGTGTCGATCAAGCGGTCGCCCTCCTTCCGGGCCAATCGAGCCCGCGTGAGCGCTTCGACGACCGGATAGGCGCCGCCCGGGATGATGGACAAACCGCCATGCCCCCAGATCAGGCTCTCCTGAAGACTGTCGCCATCGGATTCGGCCTTCTCGGTTAGGTCTTCGACCGCGCTATCGAAAATCTCCTCGTCGTCCGACGCATCAGCGTCATCTCCGGCGTCCCTTGGCGCCGGCATCACGAGCCAGCCCTCAAGCAACTCCAAAATGTCATCGGGCACCGGCTCCTTGCGCCGCACCAGCTTCTCGATGGCACGCGCCGCGGAGCCCCGAAACTCTTCCCCGTCAAAGCCGCGCTTAGTCACATCGCGCAGAAGAGACATCACAGCATCGCCATTGGCGCTCTCCGCCATCGCGTCGAGCGCATAACCGGCGGCGCGGGTGCCGGTGTCGGGTCCAAGACGATCGAGGATGCGGCGCGCGCGGACCGGATCCTGCGCGGCGAACGTTGCAAACTCGCGCGACAGCTGAATGTTGCCCCCAACCATGAAGCTCCGCGGGTGATCCCACCCCGTCACATCTGGCAGCACCTCAAACGCTCCGACCACATCGTCATCGCTGGCGCGCGCGATCACGTCGGCATCCATCGGCGAACCGATCATCCGCGCTTCGGTGAAACGGGAGCCAATGTCACGGTTCCCAAAGACACGTTGCTCTTCGGTGACGCGCCGGCGCGCGGCAGCGCTCATCTGGTGTTTCGGGAGGGCTCGCAGCAAGTCGAGCTGGACGCGCCGAACCGCGCGGCGCCAAGAACGACGATCTTCCGGCTTTGTCTGGTCCGGCGGGGGCGGCGGCGCGAAACCAGTCATCGCCGCTTCGAAGCGGGCTACGTCGTCCGGTGTCCAATAATGGGCGGACGCCGCGACCAGTCCCTTTGTCGTGCTGCTCAATGTCCCGGCGGTGCCAAGGCAGAAGCGGCGCGGATCACCGAGAAGATAGCCCAATGCATCCTTGGCGTAGAGCGCAGGGAGATGGGCGAAGGCGTGGGCAACGAGGCGTTGCACCGGTGCCAGCGCGATCTCCGTCTGCACATTTGCCCAAGCAAGAAACGCGTCTTTGTCCGCAGCAGCCCATTGCTCAACTGCGACGCGAAGCGCGTTAAGCAGCGCCGGTTCGGGCAGGCCGTCGGCCTGTTCTTCATCGAAGTGGAAGTTGCCCGCGCTCGGCAATGGATAGCCGAGATAACCTTCACGCTCCTCGACGAAGCGCGCGAGCGTCTCGAACGCCGAGCGGAACCATGGCCAAAGCGTTTCGATAAAGACGACCGGAGACTGCTCAGCCAGCGCGGGCAGGCTGTCCCACTCCTGCCGCTCCTCAATCAGCTTTTTGATCGGATCGCGCGGGTCGTTCTTGATGAACCACACAAAGTGGTCCTCATATTTCTCGAATTTGGGCTTGGGGACCTTGGCTTTCTCGGCCGCCTCGCCCTCCGCGATGCGGAGTTGCCGTTCAAGCCGCGTTCGCACCAATCGCAATGCGTGCTCGGGATGGTCGATCCCGATCGTCGCCACGACATGATCGATCATCATCGGCGCGATGTCGGTTCGTGCTATAACCGTGCAGGCTATGTCGGTGACCTGATCGGTCCAATCGGTAGCATTCTGAACCACTACCCAAGCGCGCGCATCATAGGCCGGGTCCGGCAACCATCGGTCCGCCACCAGCGCCGCCACTTTCGCCGACGCAAAAGGCCAGGCGCGAGACAGCACTTCGATCATCCGGTCCGCCGATCGGTCGTGCGCCGTCATCGCCTCACTGATGAAGCTATGGGCAAACCGCTCGAACCAGCCGCGACTTCCGCTCAGCGCACGAAAGGTGCGCCAGCGTTCAGCCGGAAGCGCAAGCGCCTGCTCCATCAGCAGCGCCTCGCGATCCGTCGGTGCGGCCTCATGGCCGAGGAAGTCGATCAGCAGGAAGCGCAGATGCCGGCGCAGATCCGGCGCCGCCCAGATTGCTTCGAGCTCGACTAGATAGGCGTTGCGATCGACGCCCCGCAGATAGGTAAGCCCGGCCCACAACTTCGGCCGCAGAAACAGCGAACTCTGCCGCTCAAGCACATATTTCGATAGTCGTCCGGGCTCACGGGCGAAGCTGCGCGCGAGCGCGAAATCGAACAGCGTCTGATGACTGAAACCAACACTGCCATCGACGGCGGTCAAAATGCCGACGGCTTCAAGCGCCTTCAGGTCGGCGCGGTGATCATCGAACCGGGCGGCAGCCAGCCACAGGCTTTCCTCCTGGGCCATGTGGTCCGCGATATCGGCGAGCAGCCGGGCACGACGAGGGCCGTCTTCGCCCGCCAGAACCCGCTCCTCCCAAAGCCGCTCCAGCATCGCCTGGTAGCTGTCGAATGGCTCGGACTCGCGGCTGCTGCGAAGCTGGAGGTAGATCGACAAAGCCTGCGGCGTGCGCATCAATTCCTGGGCATCGGGCGGCCAGCCGCCCGCCTGCACGCCGTGCTGATCGAGCAGCTCGACCACGGTACTCCAGGGTGGCAGCGCCAGCGCTACCTGTTCAGCCTGAACCGCGCGCAGCCGGGTGTCATGATTGAACTCAAAGAGCCGGGCCGAGAGGATGACGTGGACGTTGTCGAGCCTGCCGATCCGCCGCACGAGATTGAGCAGAAGGCTGAGCCGCGCCGTCCGAATATCGAGATAGCCCGCAAGGGCATCGAGCTGGTCGATGATCACCAGGATGGGCCGGAATGTCGCGACCTGTTCGACGACGGTGCCGGCCGACCTCTCCAGGCCGAGCCGATCCCTCAGATCGGTGTCGGTTGCGATATCGGGGTCGAGCGCGTCCGCCTTGATACCAAGGACCGGCCAGCCTCGCTCGACATAGCGGTGCGCCAGTGCTGCCAGCAGCGCCGATTTGCCAGCACCCGGCGGCCCCAGCACAACGCTGGTGCTCGACACCTGGCCCTCGATCCGCTCTACCAGCGTCTCCAGTTCGGGGCGCTCGATCCATTCGCCATCGGGCAGCGTCTGCGGCCACGCCATAAGGTCGGCCGATGCGGCCACCAGATTCGCGATCGAGGCGTCGAGCGCTACGGCATCGGCCACAGCCATCACACCGATCAGCTCGATATCCGCATTCGTCAGCAGTCCTTCCCGCAAGGCGATTCTGCGGACCGCTCGCAGCGCTCCTGTTGGATCGGCGACGAATAGCCGTACCGAGCCCGCCGCCGCGCGAACCACCAGGATATCATCCGTGCCGCAGATTTCTCGCAGCGCCGTCTGTAGCGTCGCGATCCATTCAGGCGTCACCTCTTCCATCTGCGCATTGAGGTTGATCACCACATCTGCGCTGACAGACGGCTCTGGTTTCGCTGTAGCGGGCTCCGCCTCCGTGGCCGCGACGTCGGGCGTGGTATCGGCCGCGACCTCCGCGACCTCGATAACCGCCGTGACCGGTGTTTCCGGCGCGCCGAGCTGCACCGCCGCCGTGTCGCCGCCGCTACCCGATCGCGGATAAATCTGGCCCCAATGGCTCAACATCTCGAACGCGAAAGCCGCCGCGTGCGCCGCCGCGATCGGTTGCCGAAGCGCGTCGTCCTCTGGCGACTTTCCCTGCGTCATGTCCGAGACGCCGCGGACGACTATGCCGGGTGTTCGTTCCCGGCTGGCAGCATAGATCGCCCCATAGCCTTCCATTTCGACGACGTAGGTATCGCCATAACCCTCGGCGATCAGCGCCTCGAGTTCGCTTTTGGGATCGTCGAGAACCGCCTCGATCGACGCGATCGGCTTCACCAGGCCGATCGGCGGATAATCGACTGGGTAGGTATCGCGCGGCGGCAGGACGCAGTCGAGTGGATCGCGAATGCGGGTCGGCCAGCCCTTCTTTTCCCGACGGATTTTTTTGGCGATACCGATCAGACGGCTGTCCGGTTGAAATGAGCGGGGCCGGCTGGAACGACCTTTCGGTCCATATTTGGCGCTATACGGCATGTAGACATGCTCGGAGGCAACCACACTTCCGATCGGTGCCTCTTCCTTGCGTGAGCCGCCTACACCAACCAAAATCATCACTTCGAAGGGCGCAAACGCTCGGTGGGCATAGCTGACGGCACTCAGCGCCGCATGGGTGCCTTCTCCCGTTTCAGTGACCACCACCAGCCAGTCTTGACCAAGATCGGAGAAGACGCCGCATTCGTATACGGCGCCGTCCTCGCCACTGACGGAGCCCAGATGGTCGATATGACTTTGGACCGCCTCCATCTCGAGCATCATTGCGGTCACGACAAACGCCCGGCGCATGCCGCGCCGGTCTGCTTCCTCCAGAATGTCGGCAGCAGACCTGTAAGTCATGGCGAGGGCATGATCCTGCGCATGAAGCTGTCGAACAGCGGCACCGTGAAGGCGGTATCGCCATGCGCAGGACTGTACAGCATGCCCTTCGCGATCAGGGCGTTGCGTATCGGCGCGACGGTGGTCACCTGGCGGCCCAGTTGCGCGGCGACATCGCCGGAACGATGCGGTCCCGGGCCAAGCTCCGCCATGGCCCGCATATAGCCCTTTTCGGCAGGCGTCAGCCGGTCGAACCGCACCCGAAAAAAACTCGCGTCCAGATCGGCCAGCGCTTC
The DNA here is from genome assembly GCF_037179585.1 of Mesorhizobium argentiipisi (SeqCode). Taxonomy (NCBI): domain Bacteria; kingdom Pseudomonadati; phylum Pseudomonadota; class Alphaproteobacteria; order Hyphomicrobiales; family Phyllobacteriaceae; genus Mesorhizobium; species Mesorhizobium argentiipisi (SeqCode). Next base: position 245,375 of record NZ_JAPYKO010000005.1, on the reverse strand, counting down.
ATCGGTTGCCCGGCGAGCATCGTCGCCATCGATCGGGGAAGCGTCCGCCACGTTCCAGCTATGCTTGCCCCATTCCTGAAGGAAATAGGGGTAACCGCTGCTCTTATCGAGAATGATGCCGACGGCCTCGTCAGAAAACTCAACGCCCTCGCGTTGCGCCGGGAGGCGGAGCGCATCGCGCGCGGCATCTGCGTCGAGCCGGTCGATCGCGATGAACTCGAACAACCGCTCCGCGTAGGATTTGGCGCGGCCCATTGAGCCTAGCAGTTGCGGAAGGCCAGCGGCCACCATCGTGATCGGCAGTTGCGCCTGGTTGGCACTGTGCAGCGCCATGATCAGCGCGGCGAGCTGATCTTCAGGCACATATTGCAGCTCATCGGCGAACAGGACGACCGCCGTGGCACGCTCGGCGGCGGCCTCTGCCACCGCGGCGATCAGATCGGCCAGATCCGTGTCGAGATCGCCGCTGTCGGCGAGGCCGTGCTCAGGATCGATATTGAGGCCAACCTCGATATCGGCATATTTGATCTTCAGCGCGCCCGCGAAACCGGCAAGCGCCTTCATCGCCCGCCCCAAGCCCGCTTTGGCGGCATCAATTCGGCGCAGCCGGAAGAGCGCGGCTCTAAGGGCGGGGGCGAGCAGCGCGGGTAGTGATCGTTCTTCTGGCGCCTCGATTCGCACGCTGGCGATCCCGCGTGTCTCGGCGTCGAGCCGAATCCGGTTCAGCAAGACGGTCTTGCCGACCCCGCGCAGCCCATAGAGCACGACACTCCGCGCCGACCTCCCCGCACGAATCCGATCGAGCGCGACTGCAGCGCGCTCAATGATGTCGTCTCGCCCAGCCAATTCGGGCGGGGGCGTACCGGCGCCTGGCGCATAGGGGTTGAGACGAGCGTCCAATTCGAGGAACCTTAGCAAAGTTTACCTGATTTCGATAATATGGGGTAAGCTCAGCATAATCAATGGCCGGCCGCGACCATGTCGGGAAACAGGTTGAGCGAGCGCCGTGCCGTCGCGACCAGTGCTTCGACGAACGGGGCGGGCTCTGCCGCCGACCACATCACGGTCGTGCAATGATTGGTATCGAAATGCGTTTTCGCGGCATCGAACTTCGATTGCTCGCACAGGTAGATCACCGGTTTACCCAACCCCTCGGCATACCCGGCTTCCCAATACGCGCCGGCATTGTCATGGGTGAGATCGACCAGCACAAAGGCCGCATCGCGAATCTGTGCCCGCAGGATGTTGTCGATGACACCCGCTCGCGAGACATTGCGCAGGTCAACGAGATCGAAGCCGATGGCATCGCGGATCGCGGGCTTCACCACGGTTTCGACGAACGGGTCGAGCACCGCATCGCCGAACTTCATCGCGATGAAGCCGTAGCGGCCAGCAAATTTGCCACGCTTCTCGGCTTCGTAGCGTTCCCACCCTTCCAGCGAGAGTCCGAACAGCGTGCCCTGGAGGACGCCGACATCCCGAGGATTTGGCACACTCGCTTTACCGACCGCCGTGACCAGGCCGCGCTCGCGAACCTCCTTCAGAAGCGCGTCGAACATGGTCCGGTTGAAGGCCCCGACGAGCGGCGTATCGACGACATCGTCAAGAAAGCATCCTTCTCCGGTCTCCGCCATGACATCGCCGACATGCGCGATGAGATTGGCAACTTGCGTCGCGGGCGTTGGCAGTCGCGCGCTTGGCAAGAAGCGCTCCATCCAGTCGGTAGTGATCATCAGAGGCGATGTCCCACGCGATGCCGTTCGCAACGCGTGGCTGAGCGCCGACCGTTGGAGGGCGGTAAGGCGATGACGGTTAGGCTCGAACCATGTCACCAGGGCCGTCCGGCTAATCTCGAACGCGCCACAACCGTCGCAATCGAATGCGGACGCATCGCGAGGCGTCGCACGCTCTCGGCATCGGCCGAACGCCCCCTGGCACACCGGACAGGTCGTCAAACCCTGCATCTAAGACTACCTCTCATTCAACTGGTGCGCGTTCGCCGTCATCATGCCTTGGCACTCTGCCGGACTACTATCGTTACTTATCAGTCACCCGTCGAATCGTTGCCCTCGAACGAAATCAAATGCGACTCATCCTCGCCATCGCGGCGGCGCCTATTGCGCCCGACCCGCCACAAGGTGGGCCTAAGGCTACGGCCGCTTTCGGGGGGCACTTCACACGCGATGTACGGCCGATTTAGGCGCATTGCAGCCATTCGCAACGCGATCAATGATGGTCACGGATGGGTCATCAACGTGAATACGAAGATCTCCAACGGATCCGGTCAGCGTAACCGGGAACGTCGCAGCCGCCTCACAAATGATCGAGGCGTTAGTCCGGGCTTTCCTCCACCGACGATCATGGGTAGCAGCGCCGCAGGCTGATGGGTGGCCAATGCCGCGTCGTGCATCAGCTTCATTGACGAATGCCTTTTGCGCTCGCCGGAAACGGGACCAGCATCTGATCACCCGCGATGCGGCAGGTTAGCGGATTTCAATATCATCCTCCCAATGAGATGCGTGGCTCTTGATCCTGAACCTCCGAGGCAGAACGAGTCTCGGCGACAGTTCTCCGCACGCTCCCGCGCTTCAGAGGGCCGGCAAGCAATCTTTGCTCAGCGCTCGTAATCGTTATCGTTCGAGCGCTGTGTTTTGCGGTCCTGCTCTTCTGACTGCCGTGCCTTCTGTTTGTTCGCGTCCTTCTGCTTGGCTCCCACCTTCTGCTGCTCGGTGCCTGTGCGTGGCTGCTCCGGCTGGCGGGGATCGTCCCGAGTTGGAAGGTCTCGCCCTCGCGCCTCGCGCTCGGGGATCGGCTCGCCACTGCCACCACCACGACGCTGTTGCTGCCGCTCGAATTGCAGCCGCGCGAGACGATCGTGCATCTTGTCGTTCACCTCTTCACGATACTGTTCGAACTGTCCTTGATGCGCCGGCGGCAGCGTCTCGCGCATGTTGTCCAGAGCCTGATTGACGCGGGCCATCTGACGCCGCATTTCCAAGGGGGTTTGCGCCATGTTCAAATCTCCTATCAGTGCATTCAATTCTCTCATACCGGGATGGGACAGGAAAGACTTCTGCCCCGATTGATCAGCTCCGCGACCCGCGGCAGGACCTGGCTGCCCCTCCCCTGTCCGATCGCGACGGAACCGCAGAAAATTGTTGCCGATCGACTCCGCTGCCGTGAGAGCCTGACCGACTACGCCCGCAGTCCGCATCGTCGTCACAGTCTTTTGCCATGCGGCAGCGATTGCATCGCCGTTAACGACAAGGGATTGTCCATCCAAACGGCGTTGCCGCTTGGCCTCCACCCGCTCGATCGTCCTGGCGCTGACCTGGTAGCGCGGATCGCTCTGGGCGCGGCTGTAGGCTCCGGCATGCTCCTTCGTGAAGGGCCGCGTCATCGCATGATCCATGCGCCGCGTCGCCACCATCGCAATGCCGTTCTCGCGTGCTTTTTCCGCAAATGTCTCGCGCCAGGCTGCCAGATCTGGCTTGTAGAATTTCAGGCGCTCGCCGTCGGCTGACCGCGCCTGCACCATCGCGTGGATATGGACGTGCTTGGTGTCCTTGTGATGCGCCAGGACGAACTTGTACCCTGGCGCGCGCTCCTCGAGCACGGCGCGCGCCGCGGTCATGACGGCGTTGGCATCGGTGCCGGCCTTTGCCGAGAAAAGCAGGTGATAGGCATTGCGGCGCTCACGCCCCGAAAACTGCGGGCGCCATTGTTCATAGACCGAAGCCGCTGCCTTGGTGGAATTCTTCGCCCCAGGCACGGGCTCGCCATTTGCGTGGCGGACCTGGCTGTGGGTGCGGATGAACTTCTGCAGGAAATATTTCGCTTTGGGTTCACGGCTGACGGCCGCCATCACCTCTGCCTTGGCTACCACCCCCGCCGCGCCCATGGCCTCGGACAAGCGTGCCTCGATCTTATCGAGCGCCTTGCTGCGCGAATTTTCCCGCCCACCGGCCAGGACTCTCGCAAGCGGCCCGGCCCGCTCATCGGTGTGTGCGTATACCTGCACCGTGTGTCCATCTTGAGCGTAAATGAACGGTTTTGCTCCGAAGGCCTTATTCATCGCCTCGCTCAAGGCGGCATCGGTGACCTCGCCAGCGAGCTTGAAACGAACCTCGATAAAATTGGTGTTTTCCAAGGGCGGTTCGAACGTCTCGCAAAACGTTTCCAGGAACGCCTTTCGTGCGCCACCTGTCGCGAGAACCTGTCCGTCCTCGTCGAAAATCTCGATGTCGTGTTTCTCGCCTTTTTCGTCCTCGCGCTTCCCGATGTAATTGAGCAGCCTAGCGGCGGCTTCGTTGGTCGAGGGCGGATTGGGCATAACCTTGAACACAGCAGCCTGCGCGCCCGCCGCATAGCCTGCCCGTGCGGCCACGGCGCGCGCCTGATAGGTGACCCGCGCCGCCCGTCCTGTAGCGCTCGCGCGACCCGCACTACGGCCGCCGCCGCCGCCGCGCCGCTTCCAGTCTTCCTCCTCCTCTTCCGGCCGGAAACCGGCGAGCGTGGCGCCATAGACCATGATCGGCGCGCTAGAGGTCGCAGCAGCCGTCGCGGATTTCGCAGCACCGCTGGGGACGGAGCCTCCTCCTGTCCCTCCCGGCGACGAACGAGGGGCATTCCTGCCGCCACTTACGAACGAGCCGGCTTGTCCTTGCCCGACCCGTCCCCCGCCACCGGTCCGTTCATAACTTTTCATCGCCTGGAATTCACTGGCCTCGCGTCGGGCGCCCGTCAGTGACTTGTCATCGTCCAGCTCCTCACGCTTCACGCCGGCAGCGCCCCGAAGGTAGCGTTCGATTTCGGCTGCGTAGCCAGCAAGCCGGCCGCTCATGACCTGGCCTCCCGCGCCTTGCGGGAGCCGCCAGTCATCACCTTCAGTTCCTCGCGGAACTGCCGCACCAGGTTGCCTACCGCCATCAAAGCCTGCTCAAGATCCTCATCATGGGCAACACGGCCGTGGTTCATGGCGCGCACGGCCTGATTGAAATTGACGCCGACGCGCCGCAGCTGATCGGCCATGTCCACGATCGCCGGCCGCAACGCCTCTGACGCGACAGGCAGATGTCCGGCCTCAGCCCGCACCAGACGTCGGACGACCTCACTGACGGTTGCGCCCTCCCGTTCCCCAATGGCTTTGAGACTGGCCAGCTCGTCAGCCGAAAACCGGATGTGCGTCACCTCGCCATAGCGTCGTGACGCGCTCTTCACCGCAGCTTTCTGAGCGTCTGCATCCATCTCTCAAGCCCGCTTGCGGGCGCTAAGGCCCGTTAGGGCTGCGCCGCCTATTTTGTGTGTATCACAAAATAGGCTATCCTGCCAATAGAAGAGCAAGAAAGGGCGCGCGGATTTCCACTCGAAGCCGCCGGGCCGCCGCCTGCAACATGCCCCATCGCAGTCCGTCATAAAGTTTCCAAGATGCGTCGTTGATGATTTGTCTCCATGTTAACATGGAGACAAATCCGACCTTACCATACCCGGAAGCGGTGGCCATGCTGGCTTGCAATCGCGCCAGTGGCAGGAGGGTGTGCGGGGCCGGCCAGTCTTTCTCCCGCCTGGAAATAGCCGCTGCGTTGATGATTGGCCCTTGAAGGGGCCTTCCATCGCTGCACCGCTTCTGTTGACAAACGGACGTGTCGCCGTCGCAATATAGTGCGATGTCTCGAACGTGATAATGATACGATGTGTCCATGATGAGTTGATGATTTGTCTCCATGTTAACATGGAGACAAAGAAACATGGACCGTTACCCGGGAAGGAGGCCGCCTTGATCATGTCCGCTGTGATCCCCAAGGGAGGCACTGGCAAGTCCACCATGCTACGCGCGCTCGCGTCCGTCGCGCTGCACCGAGGCTATTCGGTCACCCTCATCGACGGCGACCGTCGTCAGAACATGAGCCGGTGGTTCCAGATGCTGGGTGACGCCGGCAATCGTCCCGACAGCCTCCAACTGGTCAGCGCGATGACCCCGCAGGAAATCGTCGAAGCCGCTGTCCGGCACAACAGCGAGCGCTCCGTCGTCCTGATCGACACCGAAGGCACCACCAATGACAATCTCATGGCCGGACTGTACGCGGCCGATATCGTCGTCGTACCGATCTATTTCGCGCTCGATGACGTAACCGCCGCCATCCAGGTCACCGATCACTATATTCCGCTCGCCGTCGAAAGCCGTGGCCGGCCACTGCCGACGGTGTTCGTGCTGACGAAACAGACGATCATCGATGGCAGGGCGCGCGCCTTGACCGAGCTGCGCGCCATCATCCAGGCCAACGGCACGCCGGTCGCCGAGCACATGCTCCACAACCGCGTCGCCTATCGCGATCTCCAGACCGGACAGACGCTTTACACCCCGACGGAACCCGACGCCAAGGCGATTGCCGAGAGCGAGGGCGTCTTTGACGACGTCCTGAAAACCTTCATTGAAGCAACGAGGCATGTGGCATGATCGACGAAACCAAGGCCGGCGCCGACAAGAAAGCCCGCATGATGAAGGCGATCTCGACACAGCCGCCGGCCCTTCCAAGCATGTTTATTCCGCCGAAAGCCGAGACACCGCAGGCAAAGGCTAAATCAGCGGCGATGCAACCGGCCGAGCCGGCATCGGCCACTCCACCCGATTTTCGCAAACTGGTGCGGCAGGGCCAGAAGAAGGACCCGATCGCCGGAAAGAAAATGCGGGAGGAGGAGATGGTGCGCTGCGGTTATTATCTGACCGCTGTAGAGCAGCGCCAGTTCAAGCTGCTGGCGATCAACAACGGACACAGCATGACCGAGTTGCTGCGCAAGGCGGTGCAGGACTACATCCACACCCACAAGCATAAACTGCCGAAGGGATAAGCCGCTTGCCGGATGTCGCTGTCCCATCGGGTGATGGGGCCGGTTACGGCTCTTTGCCATGTACAAAAAAAGGGCCGGCGACGGAGCTCCGTCGCCGGCCCTTTTTTTGCGTTCGCCTAGTCGGGGTCGTTGAGGCGCTTTAGAAGACGCCCGAGGATTCCATCGCGCTGCGGACGATCGCCGGCAGCGGCCTTGTCCTCGACCAGCTTCGTGGCGACCTCTGGCGGCAGCGGCATGAAGTCGTAGCCATGCGCAATTGCCGCGTGGTGAAGATCGTCAAGCGCTTCGAACGCCAGATCGTGGGTGCCAAGCCAGAGCGCGGGTTCGTCGGTCACTTCGTGGGGGAACGCCTGCAGGAAATAAGTCCGAAGCGGCGGGTCGTAGCCGATGACGGCTTCGGGGTCCGAGTGGCCTTGTCCGGTGACGGTGCCAGTGACCGTGATCGTGTAGCGGCTCATTGCATCCTCCTTTTGCCTGGCGGGGAAGCCGGCCCCTGCGGGGCCGGCCACCGATCGCTCACTGCGGGTTGTTCCAGAGGATGACCTTCTTGCTCTCATCGCCGCCGGGGGCCGGTGCGACATTGCCGAAGATCACGCCGATCTCGGGCGCCTCGAGCTTGACGGAGAGGTATTCCTCGCCGGACCGCTGCGACTTGCGATACCAGCCCGCGCCGATCTCGAAGCCGGTGCGCTTGTTGAGGATGCGGAAGTCGGGCGCTTCCTCGCTGGCCTTGCTGCCGTTCGGGATGACGGTGATCGGAGCGTTGATCCGGAGCGTTGCGAAGACGCCTTCCATCGAGCCGTCCGACTTGGTGGTGAGGTTGGCGATCGTGGTAGCCATGATAGTTCTCCTTCGGTTGCATCGGGAACCATTCCCGATGGCGTCGAAGGAGAGGGCCGTCCTGCTGCGGTCATCTCGGCGCAAATTCTGGAAAATTCTATTTGCCGAAACCCGCGGGCAGGCCCTTCGCCGGCCCGCAAACAAAATTGAAATCGAATTTAATTTTCCTGAATTTTCGCCGAGTGTACCCCCAACGGGGGTTGACCGCACAAAGCAGGCGGTCCTCTACAAAGGCGACATGAAAAGGGAATGGCTCGCGTTGCAACCGAAGCCGGGACGATCTTCTGTGGCTGCCTCGGTCGCAAGGCGTGACCTCTGGCCGGCGGCCGCCGGGAGATCCTCGACCGCTCCCGTCATCGCCCCTCACTATCGTTCGGCACCGCCAACTCCGGCGAGGAAGCACCCTGGTCTCTCCGCAGCCTCGGCAAGCCGACGACGGCTGTCATGATCGCCGCTGCCGACGAAGCTGTCGCAGCTATTCGGCGAGAGGCGCTGCGCCGCCGCGTGGGCGGCCATGCAACCGTGCTTCAGGGCTGTCGTCCTGGCTCCCGGCGGCGATGAGAGCAAGAAGGTCGTCGTATGCTGGGGCCGTCCTGAGCGCGTCATGCCGGCTTCGCAGGGGGCCGGGTTGCGCTGCAATAGGAAGCTGGCCGAGACCGTAGCCGATCGCCCAACGTGACTGAAGGTGGCGTCCATCTGCGCTTACGCCGCTACCGCTTTCCGCTCCTCTGCCGTCATCCGGGCGATGAGCTCGCGCGCGAAGTCGGCGCCGGCGCGTTCGAACATGGCTCGCCATTCAGCCACGCTGCAGGTGGTCGTCACCCTGCTCCGCATCGTGTCGTAGACGACGCAGGGCGAAGCGATCAACACTAGGCGCAGCACATTCAGGAAGGTGCCGGGTGATGCGCCATCCCAGATCATCAGGCCATAGTCGGCCCGGCGCGCCATTTCCCGGTCCTTCCCGGCATGGACGGCGAAACCTTGTGCGCCATCAGGTGGCGGGATGCGGTAGGCCGCCCAGTCGCCGAGGTTGTGGCGCGGTTCTTTGCCGGCATGGAACACACCGACATGCTCGTAGCCATAGCCCGCCAGCAGGCCCTGCACCTCTGCATCCGCCCCAGGCGCGTCGCCGATGAGAACGCCGTGCTCGTGTGCGACAATCGCGCTGATCCGCTCGATGACAGGCTCGGGCAGGACGTTAATGTCCCGTGAGCCTCCAATGAATATCATCGCCATCGTGTCTCTCCTTTCTCTCCAAAGCCCCTGCCCCGCACCAGCCACCCCCTCGCCCTGCGCGAGCCGATGGCGTGGACGGCAATGCTCGCAATTGTTCGACGCGCCGCGGAGGCCCCCACCGCCCGGCTGCTTCTCACGAGCCTTGTGGAGTGTGTCCCGAAATTGCTCGTGGGGGTCGCGCAAGGGATCGTGACCCCGCAAGGGCGAAGAGTGCGTCAGCAGGCTTCGTGGAGCCGCCTCTGGCGGCGCAATAGAGCCCGGTCCGGCGCTGCCGGATGTGCCCGACAGGCCTCACAGCACGATCGATGAGAAGTCATCACGCGGATCACCCATCCCAGCACTCGGAGACGGTCGCAGTTGCCAGGCCATATAAAATTTTGTATTGGTAGGTTTGATGACCAAGTCTGTCGAGTTCCGTGGGAGCGCCCTTGACGATCTGCGCGCCTTTCCCGCGGCGGCGCGACGCGAGGCTGGTCATCAGCTCGACCAGGTTCAGAACGGCCGCGAGCCGGACGACTGGAAGCCGATGAACACGGTCGGGCAGGGTGTGCGGGAAATCAGGATCCGGGATGCGGCTGGCGCATTCAGGATTATCTACGTGGCCCGGTTTGCCGACGCTGTTTATGTGCTGCATTGCTTCCAGAAGAAGACGCAGAAGACGGCGCGGACGGACCTCACGCTCGCCGCGGGACGTTACAAGGACCTGGTGCAGGAGCTGAACCGATGAGCAACGAGCGCTTCGAGAGTGTGTGGGACGCCATCGCGGATACGCCCGCCGAGGCCGAGAACATGAAGTTGCGGTCGGCGTTGATGATGGCGCTCAAGCAGCACATTGCCACCGAAGGGCTGAGCCAGTCCCAGGCCGCCAGGTTGTTCGGCGTCACCCAGCCGCGCATCTCCGATCTCATGCGCGGCAAGATCGACCTGTTCGGCCTCGATACTCTGGTCAACATGGTGGCGACAGCCGGCATGCACGTGGAAATGAACATCGCCAAAGCGGCGTGACCATGAGGCGAAGGCCACCGCGGGAGATATGCGATGCCGGAATGGCCGAAAGACAAGTTGCTCAAGCAGGGCCCGGAGCTGCCGATGGCGGAACGCATCCGGCGCTATCAGCACAACATCCGCGTTATCCGGGACTCGGGCTGCGCCGTGCCGACCTCGGCGCTTGTCGACACGCTGGATCCGGCCGAGATCGAGCTGTGGTTCGCCGACAGCGCCTTTCGCAGCCACAGGCTTAAACGAGCAATCGAGGCTGTCGCCCAGCTTCCCGAGGAAACCACCCTGCCCTCGCCCTTCACCGAGACCGATCCGGACTAGACGATCGCCACGCGGGCAGATCTGCAAGGGAGCCGTAAACGCGGCCCCCTTGCACCTATCAGGCGCCGATGGCGGTCAGTCGATCGCCTGGAATATTTCGGAGGCTTCCGGATGTTCGGCCGCGAATGCGTAGAGGCGGGCGTACCCCTCGGCCAGCAGGTCGGACTCATATCGAAACGAAAGATGCGAAAGGGCGAACAGCGTGACGATGACGCCTGCCGCGTCGGCGGATACCTCGCCCTCGTAGCCATTGGTCTCGCAGGTGATCCGATAGCGATCCTTCGAAGTCGGCACGAGATAGAGCGGCTTGCCCTCGTACTCGTAGAACCGCCAGAAGCCCCCGCCATAATCGAGCGGGCTCAGCCATTCCATGAGGCCGTAGAGGGTGTTCTCGGCGACCATCAGGTGCTGGAGCCCGAACAGGCCGGGGAGAAAGTTCACCCGACGGTCCTCGCTCACCAGGGTGGCGACGCGGGTGGCAGTGTTGTGAGTTGTCATGATCTGGTCCTCCAGAGAGAGCGCGATGGAAGCGGCACGGGGGCTCTCTCTCACCGCCCCGCACTGCCCTCCGCTCTCGGCCACCTCTGGCTCTCTCATAGGCCGCCATCGCGAGACGCGTTTGCATCGGAGAGGCCGCTGGACCGCCGTGACCGTCCGGACTGGCACACCGAAACCGGCCGCCCGCTGCGCGGGGCCGGGAAGGTCGGAATCAGGGATGGTGGGGCGGCGCTCACGCGCCGCCCTCCTCGATGAACCGCCAGACCGGGATGCCGAGGCGGCGGGCCTTGTCGGCCAGGTTCTCGGTGATGCCGGAGCCGGGAAAGACGATCAGGCCGTAGGGCACGACCGAGAGAAGCTGGTCGTTGCGGCGGAACGGAGCCGCCTTGGCGTGCCGGTTCCAATCCGGCTTGAAGGCGATCTGCGTGACCTTGCGGTTCTCGGCCCAGCAGGCGGCGATGCGTTCGGCGCCGCGCGGGCTGCCGCCGTGGAGCAGTACCATGTCGGGATGCTTCTCGCGGGCCTTGTCGAGCGCGTCCCAGATCCGGTCGTGATCGTTGCAGTCGAGGCCTCCGGCGAAGGCGATCTTGGTGCCGGCCGGAACGAGCACCTCGGCTTCGGCGAGGCGGCGGGCGGCGAGGAAGTCGCGGCTGTCGATCACCGCCGCGGTCATCGACTGGTGGGAGACCTTGGAGCCGGTGCGCGGCCGCCATGCCGATCCGGTCTGCGCCTCGTAGAGGTCGGCGGCCTCGTCGCGCATGATCTCGAGAACGTTGCGGCGCTCGATATAGGTGATGCCCTCGGCCGTGAGCCGTTCCAGCTCGACCGACTTCACCTCCGAGCCGTCCTGCTCGTTCTGGCTCGAGCGCTGCGCTTCCTCATTGCGGTCGAGGCTGCGGGCGACGCGTTCCGCGGCGCGGTGAAAGACATTGGTGAAAGACCAGAGCAGGTCGTCGAGGTCGGGTTCGAGCCTGGTGTCGCCAAGCATGCCGGCAAAGGTCTCGACGATCCCGGCGAGGCCAACCCGGATCACCTCGTCGTCGGGAAGCGGCCGGGGATCGGGTTCGTCCTGATGCGGGCGGTGGCCGTACATCTGCAGTTCGAGGATGACGCGGTCGGTCGGCGAGGAGGCGTGGTAGGGCTCGTAGCCGTCGTCGAAAGGAAGCTCGTAGGTCATGGTGTGCTCCGTCGGTTGTGGCCGCGCCCATCGCGGCCTGACAGCGAAACCCGGCCGCGCCCCGGGCGCGGCCGCACCGAAGGCCGGAGCGCGAGCGGAGGACGGCGCAGCCGTTGCGGCCGTGAACTGGGGGTGGCAGGGATCGCCTCTCAGGCAGGCCGCGGGCGCGGCCTCTCCGGCGGACCGCCGCCATGCCTGCGAGGCTTTCAATGACGCCGCCCCTGCCCGCCTGCCGGCCCGAGCCCTTCATCCGGACGGCAGAAAGCGACGAGCATCCTCCGCGGCGAGCTGATCGCCGAGCCATGCCGTGAGATGGGCAGGGCCGAGATAGCGCAGATCGTCGTTGAAGTCGCCAAGCTGCGGCCGCAGCGCCAGGGCGAGGATCCCGGCCTTGCCTGCTCGCCGGCTGAGACGTTCGATGCCATGCCGGCCGGCGGCGTCCGCATCGGCTGCGATGTAGAGGCGACGGCAACCAAGCGGGAAGCTCAGGCCGGCGAGGTGATTGGCCGAGGTGGCAGCGGCCACCGGCAGCGTCGGCATCACCGTCCTGAGCGAAGCCATCGTCTCGAATCCCTCGCCGGCGGCCATGACCGGCACCTCGGCCCCGGGATCGAGGCCGAGCCAAATAGCGTTACCGAGCAAGTGGCCGAGCGACCGGCGAGGATCGATGAGTGTCGCCTTGCCGTTGCCGTCCGGAGCGAGCCAGGTGCGCTGGAGGCCGGTGATACGACCGTCGCGGTCGGTGACTGCGGCGATCAGCGCTGGCAAGTTCTGCGTCTCGCCCGTTAAGAGATCCCGGTAGTAGCAGCCGGGATGGAAGCGCAGGGTGCGCTCGTGCGCGGCGAGCCGGATGCCGCGACCGGCGAGGTAGCGTTCGGCAAGCGTGCCGGCGATCGGCTGTGACATGCCGAACAGGCGACGCGCAGCGTCGGGAGAGCCGCGTGCGGCGGCTGGTTGGCGCTGCCCGCCGGAGGTCGGCGACTGTGGTCGCGGCATGGAGAGGAACCGGCGCGCTTCATCGGCGACTTCGCGGAAATTGGCGAGGCCGCAGCTGTGTGCGATCACGTCGAGCAGATCGCCATGTTCCCCGCTTTGCTCATCGACCCACTTTCCGGCTGGTCCTTTCGTGTTGGCCTCTAGCCGCACATGCATGGAGCGGCCGCGCGTGTTGCAGACATCGCCGACGATCCAGTGATTGCCGGAGCGATGACCGTTGGAGAGATATTCACGGCACACCGCCTCTGCTTGGTCGCCGAGGCGGCGTGCCAGCTCGGATGCCGAGCCGGTCATGATCGCCTCCCCTCAAGCCGCTGCGGTACGGTCAGTGACGCCGACCAGCGTATGGCGGTCGAGGAGCGAGGCGAGGATAGCGGGCCCTTGCTTGGCCGTCGGGATGAACAGCCGGAGCTTCCAGGAGATGATCTCGGAAATCAGCCCCAGCGCCTTCAGCCTGGGGACCATGGCGTCGGTGAAGCCGATGAGTTCGACGCGGTAGTCGCTCATAACCCGGCTGCGGCGCAGGATCAGGCCATCGGCAAGCTGCAGCCCGATCCTGCCCTCGACCAGGCCGGTCCAAGCTTCCTCCGGCGCGAGCGTTGGCACATCATCGAGACCGAGATTGCGGTACATGGTCGCGACCAGCGTCGGCGCGATATGACGGCCGATGATGCGCTCGCCGGCGTCCGTCTGGATGCGGTAAACCCGGCAATCGTCGTCAGGCAACCGCCGCCAGATCGGCAGCAGGAGCCCTGTGACGATGTTGAAGGTGCTGGTGGTGAACTCCGGCACCGCGGCGGCTTCCGCCTCCCAGAGTTCGCAAAACACCTTCCGCTCCGCAGCCTGCCAATGCGTCTCGGCGAGCGCATCACGGCCGAAGCGCAGTTCGTCCGTCGGCCGCAGCAGACGTACGCGGTGCTCGACGGCTCCGTCGTCGAGCATGAGGCTCGCCGTCGGCAGTTGCACGGCCGCGCGGCTCGACCGCGTGTTGGCCAGCAGAACCGATTGCGGCTCCGCGCGGGCGATTGCCAGCACGTCGGCCAGGCCGAGCGGGCGGATGCGGTCCTTGCGCGCGACGGTCAGCACATGCGACTGCGCGCCCGAAACCGGATGCGTGTAGACGGTGCGGCGATCGGTGATGACGATGCTCTCCGCCGTGATCGTCTCCAGCCCCTTGTCGTAGGTGCCGGCGGCGATGGCGCCTTCTATTCTTCCCGTCATCAACTGCTCGAAGACCTCGAACAGGAGGTTCTGGGTCTCGATGCGCAGTGCGAGCAGCCGATTGAGCCAGGTCGTGATCGGCGGCAACTCGTCGCGCAGGCCGCCCTCGTCGGTGGTCAGCGACAAGCCGGTCACGGCCTCGAAGGTCGTGAGCGAGCAGCCCTCGATCTTGCCCTGATGGAGCAGCATGTAGAGCTGGCGTAGCGCCGCGTGAGCATAGGGGCTTTCCAGATTGTCCTCGGACCGGAACAGCCCTGCCCCGCCGGTCTGGCGCTGGCCGCGTGTAATCGCACCCAACGTGTCGAGCCGCCGCGCGATAGTCGATAAAAACCGCTTGCCCGCCTTCACATTGGCGGCCATGGGCCGGAACAGCGGCGGTTGCTTCTGATTTGTGCGGTGGGTCCGGCCGAGACCCTGGATGGCGTTGTCGGCGCGCCAGCCGGCTTCGAGCAGATAGTGCTTGCGCAGCCTCTGGTTCCTGACACCGAGAGCGGCGTGATAGGAGCGCCCTGTGCCGCCGGCGTCCGAAAAGATCAGCACGCTTTTGTCGTCATCCATGAAACTCTGGGTTTCGGCGAGGTTGGCCGAGCCCGGACGATTTTCGACGGCGAGCCGGTCGACACCGTCGCGGCCGGTCTTCCTGACGATGCGGCGCGAGCGGCCCGTCACCTCGGCAACGCTGTCAGTGCCGAAGTGGTGGATGATCTGGTCGAGGGCACTGCCGACCGGCGGCAGCGACGCAAGCTTCTCGATCATCTCGTCACGCCGGCGTACGGCTTCCCGGCATTGAACAGGGTTGCCATCCTCATCATGCGCGGGTCGCGAATAGACGTTCCCGTCTGCGTCCGAATATTCCTCGAACAGCTGCGTCGGGAAGGAATGCATCAAATATCCGCCGACATACTCGCGCGGCGTCACGTCGACATGGAGATCCGACCATTCCTCGGTCGGAATCTCGGCCAGCCGTCGTTCCATCAGCGCCTCGCCGGTCGAGACAATCTGCACCACGGCCGCATGACCGTCGGTGCGGTCCTGCTCGATCGCGCCGATCAAGGTCGGCGTCATCATCGAGGTGATGAGATGGCTGAAGAAGCGTTGCTTGGTGCTCTCGAAGGCTGAGCGCGCCGCAGCCTTGGCGTTGCGGTTCAGCGTGGCGGTCCCGCCGGTGATGTTGGCCGCCTCCAGTGCTGCGGTCAGGTTGTTGTGGATGACCTGGAAGGCGTCCGCATAGGCGTTGTAGATGCGGATCTGCTCCTCGGTCAGTTCGTGCTCGAGCAGGTCGTATTCGACACCGTCATAGGAGAGTGAGCGAGCGGTATAGAGCCCAAGCGATTTGAGGTCGCGGGCAAGCACTTCCATCGCCGCGACACCGCCGTCCTCGATGGCGGCCACGAACTCGGCGCGGTTGGCGAAGGGGAAATCCTCGCTGCCCCAGATGCCAAGGCGCTGCGCATAGGCAAGGTTTTCGACGGCGGTCGCGCCCGTGGCCGAGACATAGACGACACGGGCGTCGGGAAGCGCGTGCTGGAGCCGCAGTCCTGCCTTGCCCTGCTGCGAAGGCGCGACGTCGCCGCGTTCGCTTTTTCCACCGGCGGCATTGGCCATGGCATGCGCCTCGTCGAAGACGATTACCCCGTCGAAAGACTTTTTGATCTCTGTCGGGCCTCCGGCCCTTCCCGCCTCTTGTCCGACCCAGTCGAGGATCTGGGCAATCCGGGATTTCCTGCCCTCGCGTTCCTGGGAGCGCAGCGTCGCGTAGGTGGTGAAGAGGATGCCTTCGGCAAGGCGGATCGGCGTGCCCTGCCGATAACGGGACAAGGGTTGGACCAGGAGTTTCTCCTGGCCAAGTGCTGCCCAATCGCGCTGTGCGTCTTCGATCAGCTTGTCCGACTTCGAGATCCAGATCGCACGGCGCCTGCCCTGCAGCCAGTTGTCGAGAATGATGCCGGCGACCTGGCGGCCCTTGCCGCAGCCAGTGCCGTCCCCCAAAAACCACCCACGGCGGAAGCGAACCGCATTGTCGGCGCCGTCAGGCGCGGCCGAGACGACATCGCAGGGCTCGTCGACGATCCAGGCGCCGGCGAGATGGCCGGAATGCGCTTCGCCGACATAGATCACGCTCTCGAGCTGGGCGTCAGACAGCAGGCCCTCATCAACGATCGTGTCAGGCAGGAGCGGCCGGTAGGATGGCTTCGGGGGTGCGACGGCGGCCATGGCGGCCGACTGCACGAGCGGCGTCGGATGCGGCTTGGCCCGCGGAATGTGGATCGACTGAAGTACATAGGGCTCGTAGATCGTGTCGGTGAGCCGGCCGCCCTCCTCCGGCATCCAGTCGCGCAGTTCGTAGGCGAGGGGGATGGCCGGCGTGATGCTCGTCGTCACCGGGCGGGTGGACTTCGCCCGCGGGACTGAGCGGACCGGCCGGATGGCGTTCGGGGCAGCCGGTGGGGCGACCACAGGTGCAGCTTTCGATGCGGATCGGCCCGCCATGTGTATGGCGGCATTGCGCAGGATCTCGTTCGACCGGGCGCCGATCGAGTCTGGGAAGCCGCCCGGGGTGCGGGGCGGCAGGTCGGCGATCCAGGCAAGCAGCGTCTCCACGTCCAAAGCCTTGCCCGGCGAGGAAACGAAGCCGGACGGGTCCGCGCATGGCACCTTGTCGATGATCGTTAGGCGGGTTTCGGCGGTGGTGCCATGGCGTGCATAGACGCGGCCGTCGATCGCCGCGGTGAAGATGACGGTGCCCTGCTGCTGCAGCCGCTCGAAGGCAGCCCGCCATTTGGGGTTTTCGGGTGAAAGGCCGGTGCCGGTGATGGCAACAAGACGGCCGCCCGAACGCAGGCGTGCCAATGCGGAGGAGAGGTGTCGCCATCCAGCATCGGCGACATGGCCGTCGACATAGGCGCCGACCGTGAAAGGTGGATTCATCAGTACTACGGAGGGCTGGATGCCGGCATCGAGGTGATCATCGATATGGGCGGCGTCGTGCCGCGAGACCGGTACACGCTGGAACAGCAGGCCGAGGAGATCGGCCCGCATATCGGCAAACTCGTTGAGGAAGAGCGAGGCCCGCGCGATCTCGGCATGGACGGCGAGAAGGCCGGTGCCGGCCGAGGGTTCGAGAACGAGGTCTGACGACGCGACCCCTGCGGCGTGAGCCGCGACGAAGGCGAGCGGCAGTGGCGTGGAGAGCTGCTGCATGGCCTGGCTTTCGTCGGAACGCCGTGTGTGGGTCGGCATGAGTTGCGCGATCCTGCTCATCATGGAGAGCGCGGCCTGCGGCGTGGACGACCGGGACAGGATCGCCTGTCCGAACCGCCGCAGGAACAGCACCTGGGCGGCTTCGAGCGCTTCGTAGGCATCCTTCCAAACCCAGAAGCCCTGCGCATCGCTGCCGCCGAAACTTTCGGTCATGGCGGTGCGCAGGACGGCGGTGGTGACAGGCTTGCCCTGTTCGAGGAAAGGCAGAAGCTGCATTGCCGCCTGATAGATCGCCTGGGCGTTGTCGATGGCGGCGGGCGGCGGTGCGGCAAGGGGAGCGGCCGTCCGGGCAACGGTCGATGTAGTCGAGACGATGTTCATGGAGATGTCCTTCGCGAGAGGGGAGTGGCCCCCACTCCGGCACTCTCTCCGCGCCAGCCGGGCCGCACTCCTCCCTGCTCCCCTCTCCCTCTGGGGCCGATGCACCAAACGGGTTGCGCTCTGCGCAAAGTCATGACTCAATGCGCGGACAGGGATGCGGCGGCGACCTGGAGCTGCGGAGGTGATGCGACGATTTAGAATTGGCAGTGAGGTCTTCGAGGAAGGGGCGCCTGACCTGCAGGCGACACTGGCGAACGCGTATGCCTGCGGGGAGCGTCCACTATGCCTGTGCCGCGAGCCGGGCTGCCCGATGTACATCGCCCGCATCGGCGACCTGCATCTGATCAAGCGCATGCCGCTCAGCGGCGGCGGGCATGATCCGTCCTGCGATTCCTATGAATCGCCTTACGAATTGTCCGGTCTGGGCGCCTTGATGGGCAGCGCGATCCAGGTCAATCCGCAAAGCGGCATGGCGGCTTTGAAGCTCGATTTCAGCCTGTCGAAGATGGGAAGTCGGGCGGCGTCCATGCCTGCTGGCCAGAACTCCGCCAGCGTGGCCGGAGATCCAAGGAGGATGTCATTGCGTGGCCTCCTTCACTATCTCTGGCACGAGGCTGAATTGACGGTCTGGACATCCAGATGGGCCGGCAAGCGACATTGGTGGAATGTCCGCTGGCACCTCATCGAGGCGGCCGGGCAAATGACAGTGAGAGGCGGAGCGCTTTCGGACATCCTGTTCGTCCCCGAGCCGTTCCGGGCCGAGAACAAGGAAGCGATCGAACAGCGTCGCAACGTGGTTCTTGCTACAGCACTTCCGCCAAAATCCGGACCGCGGAAGTTGCTGCTCCTCGTAGGCGAGGTGAAGGAGATCGTGTCTGCTCGATCGGGTCAGAAACTTGTCGTCAGGCATTTGCCCGGTTTTCCCTTCATCATCGACGACGCAATGCATCGGCGTTTGCAGGCACGCTTCGAGAGAGAATTGTCGCTGTGGGGAGCGGATTCGAGCTCACATCTCATGGCTATCGCCACGTTCGGACTGAATTCGGCCGGCCTCGCCATTGTCGAGGAGATCGCGTTGATGGTCGTGTCCGAGAACTGGATTCCTTACGAGACGGTCCCTGAAAAGCGGCTGATCGACGCGCTTGCCCGTCTTCGCGAGAAGAGCGTAAAGGGATTGCGCTACGACCTGCAACCCGACCAGCCGATCGCCAACGCATTGCTCCAGAACAGGAACGAACCAATCGCGCTCTTTGTCGTCCCGGCTGGAGCGGACGAAGCGTTCGAGGTTTCGCTGCAGGACATGATTGCGGATCGGCCGGAGATTGGTGCGTGGACCTGGCGGGTCGGTGACGGGGAGATGCCGGCTCTTCCGTAGGCGAGGGATGACAACTGCGATTTCCATCAATGTCGTGAATCGGTTGGCAGTCATCGATTCAGACAATGCGTTGGACAAGCAGGCTCGCTGTAAGCGGATCGATTCCCATCCAAAGGTAATTCAACATGAGGCGGCAGAGCCGACCCTTCATCGTCGAGGTGAAGAAGAAGCGTGGTGAGCCCGCGCGGCAGCGTTCGATCTGGGGAAAGCTCGATCTTGCCGCGATTGGCGCGGAAACGGCACCGGAACTGACGAACATCGAGGCGCCTGTGGTGCCTGTCACAACAATCGACAGCACCCCGAAAGCAGATTTTTCGGAGCTCTCGACGTCTTCCCAGGAGCTTCCTGTATCGGAGATCATCAAGGACGCCGGTCTGCCGAGCGTCGAGACCGGGTCTGGGGCCGCTGTTATGGCTAAAGAGCCGCAGCGGACGCGCTTGTCGCGAAAGCCTCGGAAGAGCGCAGAGTCCCTTCCACGCGCGGAGCGATGGAAGCGTCGGTTGCCCAAAGTGCTTCGCAAGGGCAAGTAAATTTCTCCGCGACTTTGAACGAGGGCGTTGGCCAACTATGGCGAGCCATCCGGCTCCCCCGCGCCCTGCACTGAATCACGGCGCTCCTCAATGATCGCTCTCGCCTTTTCGATCGCCGCGGTTGCCCTTGGCAGCCAGCATTCGAAGTCCACCTGAGAGAGGCCCATCGGCTGGGCGACATAAGCGAGCTGATCGAGAAGTTCATGGAAGTGGTCGGCCTTCCGTTGGCTCGTCTCGTGGAAATACGAAGGCACTGCAATTGACGGGCCGCGATAGGCGGCGTCGGCACCGGACCAGAGGCCGGTGATGTAGGTTTCGCCAGCAGTTTCGAAGTCGAGCTTTTGATCGGACCAGTCGTCATCCTCAATGGCCTGACGGCAGGCATCGCTGGCAGTTGCGGCGTGATAACTGCGCTGCCGGTAAACCGGCATGCGGTAAGTTGTTTCAACGGTGAACTCGGGCATGGCTTTTCTCCAGTTGTTACGCACGATGCCGGCGCACGCGCCGGACATCGGTTTCTCGACCATGCCGGTATGGTGAGGGTGACCAGCGATCGTGTTGTACGGCGAGCATGCTGCGGGTTTCGAAACATCCGTGGCGTGACAACATGCGGTCGATGGTTGCGGTGGGTGGACGATAGGCTTCAGCCAGCGTAGATGTGACCCGATCCGGCAACGTGGATGCCGACTCGACAAGGTGTCGAGAACATCCCAAAATATTTCTATGCGGCGCCGACGGGCGAAACGCTTTCGCACTTCACGATCGTCTATGTGCCGCCCGATCGCGCTGCAAAGCACTGCGACACTGACCGTCACTGGATCAACGAATGCGTCGCCGTCGACAGCCGCATCCTGATGCTGTTCGAGGCGAATTCAGACGAGGTCTTCGTCGTCGGCCGTGCTCAATCAGCTGAAGCTCAACGATCCAGGACCATCCTGCTCACATAAACGCGCCGCCGATCGGGGTCACCTCAATGACGACCCCGCCGGTGCTGTAGGAGGTGGCAACCGTATCTCCGGGACGTACGAGAGCTGCGACGGTTGGCGCCCCGGGCGGCGTGCGCCGGTATTGGCGACGATCCGGGACACCCAAGCCGGCGGTATAGGTCGAATGCGCTCCATAGGTGTGCGCGACCGCCAGTGGCGACTCTCTACGAGGGGTCCGCATCGTTGCTTCCTCTCCTCTTGGCATGTGCGCGTATCGCCGACATATGTCTTTCGATCTCATCGTCCGACAGCTCCTCGAGCAGTTTCAGGATCGTGCCGTCGCGACCGCCATCGACCAGCATTGTGCGCTTGCCGTAGTGCTCGACGGGCCAAGCATCGGGATTGATTTCGCCGGCTATTCCCTTGAAGTCCGGATGCGTTGCATTCCAGATGGCCTCGAGCTTTTCCTCTCGGGTCATGCTGTCGGTCGCGCCCGTCTCGTGGGCGATGATGGCGGCACGCATCTTGTCTGGAGATTGCCGATCCGAGAGATCGCAAAAGCCATGAAACCAGCGTTCGCGGCCGCGGATCCTGATCGCGAAAAACACGCTGGTCACGTTGCCGGCCTTGAATTCCGACATGCCGAACAGGCCAAGCCTCTGGAAGAGCGGCGGCAGCAGTCCGAGCATGAAATGGTAAGAGGAGGCCTCGATCTCGAACCACTCGCCGGAGTAGGGCGTGCCGGAAAGCGGATCGAGATCGGGGTTGTTCCTGTGGTGGTTGAACAGCTGGAACATCTGCTCGCGCGTGGCGACGCCGGCGAGCACCTTTCTGAAAGGTGGATTGGAGGTCATGGCGGTTGCTCCTGAAGCAGATCGACACCGCGTGGTGTGACCTGAAGACGAAAGAGCCCGGCGCAATGGCCGGGCTCGAGTGGGTCGGAATGGTAATCTTCGATGTGGTCCCGTAGCGGACCGACGCGCGTGGCCGCGCTTGCCGGGATCGTCGTCGGACATACTTGCCTTGGACAGTTTTGCGGCGCCGCGCGGTTTGCACCGGCGACGTCGCAGGCTTCGGATGCCGGGGAGCGGTTTCAGGCGGCGCGCCGATCGGAGGATTGTGCGGCATCCCGACCGACGCCGGTGATTGCCCGGACAGCGCCGGCGAGCGCCGGAATGTCATCGAGCATGCCGAGCGCGACGAAGTGGTTGGCTCCGCCGATATAGTCCTTGCGGCCCCTGCAGGTGCGGATCAGGATTCCGTGTCCGGAGGAAAGCCCGAACTGGCCGACCTGGATGTAAACACGGTCATGGTGCAGGGTAATTTCACCGGAGACGGCTATGCCCGCCTTGTTTGAGCGCAGATCATAGCTGCCCGGCGGAAGCGCAAGTTCAGCGGCAAGTTTCTTCAGCTTTGAACGAGCTGTCGTGTGAAAACGTCTCTTATGCTGCTCGTCATAGGAGCAGCTTCTGTTCCAGTCGAACATGTCGATCTCCGTGGAACGAAACAGGCCCGGCGATCGCTCGCGACCCCGGACCCGTCATCGGTTGGTTTTATGCGGTGAAACGATCAGGCGGCCGTGCGCCCTTCGATGACGGCGGCGCCGACCTCGTCGGCGGAGACCTCCTCGAGATAGGCACGGCCGTAGGAGTTGCCGGCGAGCCAGCGCTCGGCCGCCTCGGAGTTTTCGGCCAGATGCAGAAGCTCCGGGCTGTCGCCGAGGGCCTGCAGCACGCGGACCATGCCGATTCTGGGGCGCTCGACGATTTCGAACTGCAGGTCGCTCTCGACGGACCAGGTGCGTCTGACCGAGACGACGATGATGCCGCCCTGCCCGAAATCACCCTCATGCAGAGTGAAGTACGCCGGCGAGGAGTAGGTCGTGCGCGTTCGCGGCGGTTCCTTCTTGACCAGACGGCCGAAGCCGTTGCGGCTCTCCCAGCCCGCGAGCTTCTTTGTGAAGCGCGACGGCGGTTTCGCCGCGCCGTCCGAGTAGCGGATGACGCTCCCCAAAGGGGCGGATTCGTAGATGATATGTGCGGACATGCGAATTTCTCCATCTTGAAAAACAGAATGGGCCCGGCTGATGTGCCGGGCCCGGTGCGGAGCGGGAGGGCCGATTATTCGGCGGCTTGGAGCTGGTCCGTCTCGTCGCCGTCGGTCACCGGCTCACCGGAGGACGGATCCACATCGTCGGCTAGAAAGGCCGGCAGTTCGGCGGCATCGCTATCGAGCGCCGCCTCGTCCGGCATCTCGCCGGCGACGGCGTCGACAGCATCGTCAGCCACTTCGTTGACATCGAGGCGCAGCGGCTCGGGCAGCCAGTTCGATCCTTCGAGAAGACGGGCGGCTTCACGCGCCATGATGTCCTTCTTCATATGGTCGATCAGCTGCGCGGAGTCCGCGCCACGGGCTTCGCGGACAGCCTGTAGAATTCGCGCCTTGGTAAGGCGCCCAAGGAACTCGACCGTGGGCGTCCAGCCGGCGTCGACCATATCGAACTGGAGCGAACGGCTGAGCACGTCTGCATGCTCGAGCGCCCGCGGCCGCCTGTTCCATGGTTCGACCACCGCGTTGAGGGTCAACGAGACGCAGTGCGCGAACAGCGCCTTGCGGCTTGCCTCGTCGAGGCCGAGAAGGAAGTCCCAAAGGCCATCCGCCTCATCGGGCAGATCGCGCTCCCAGGCTTCGTGCCGCTCGGCGATCTCCTTGGCCCAGGACGTCTCGGCAAGACCGTCGACCTGGGAGAAGCTGCCGCTCTTCAGGCTGATTTCGAGGCAGGTGTCCGGCGCGAAGCGATAGAATACCTGCAGCACAACGGCGTGGAGTGCCGCGAGGAAGGCGATGTCGACGTCACCGGCGAGCGCGTTGCGCAGCGCCAGCGTGCGTTGCGCGGTCAGGTCGAAGACGAGCCTATCGGGCAGCGGCTTGATGCCATCCTCCTCGCCGTCATCGCCGGAACTGTCATTCACCGGCTTGCCGTTGACGACAACACCATCGCCATCGTCGTCATCATTGGATCGGGTTTGGCCCTCGGCATCCTCGCCCTCACCGACGTCGTCCGTCTCGGAGCGAGGTTCGTCTTCGGACCGCACGAAACCGGCCTCGACCTGGAGCTCGCCGTTGGCAGCGAGCGTCACGAACGCACCGGCAATCGCCTTCTGAGCGGGGTCGTAGCTCTGAGGACGATCGTCGATCGCATCGAGCTCGGCGCCCAGCTGATCGAGCTTAGCCTCGATTGCTTCGTCGGCATCCTCGGCCGCGGCATAGTCCGCGTCGAGCTTGTCGTATTCGGCCTTCAGCGCGTCGTAGCGTTCGATCTCCTCGGCGCTGAGCTCCTGGGCCTCGGCGTAGATGCGCCGCATGCCGGAGGTGTGGCCATAGGGAAAGCTGATCGCCGCCTCGACCCATTTCCAGCCTTCGGCGCGGATCGCCTCGGCATCAACCTTCAGCTTGTCGAAGACTAGTTGCTCGAGAAGTGCCGCGTCCTGGAACCAGCCGCCGGAATCCTGCTCGAACAGGTCGCGAAGGATGACGCCGCCAGCCGCCTCATAAGCTTCCGCGCCGACATAGACGGCCCGGCGATCGTCGGCCCGGACCGTGGTCTCCGTCAGCAGCCGCCTGATGTAGTAGGCTTCCTGCGAGTGCGAGCCGGAGATCCGCTCCCAGACCTGCTCCTGGCGCGCGTGGTCGTCCGAGATCGAAAACGCCATGATCTGTTCGAGCCGGATTTCGTCCTTCTCGTAGAGCTCGAGCAGTTTTGGCGACACCGATGCCAGCCGCAGGCGCTGCCTCACCGTCGCCGGCGACACGAAGAAGCGGGCGCCGATCTCGTCGGGATCGAGGCCCTGATCGCTGAGCGCCTTGAAGGCCCGGAACTGGTCGAGGGGATGCAAGTCGGCGCGGCGCAGGTTTTCGGCAAGCGAGTCCTCTTCGGCCGAGGTCTCCTGCTTGCGGTTGACGACACAGGGGATCGGCTCGTTTTTCGCCAGTCGCTTCTGCTTGATGAGGATGCCAAGTGCGAGATAACGCCGGCCGCCGGCGGGCACCTCGAACGTGCCGGTCTCCTCGCCCTCCCCGTCGAGTACGGGGCGGACGTTCAGGCTCTGGATCAGCTTTCGCCGACCGATGTCTTCGGCGAGCTGCTCAATCGACAAGCCGTCCTTGATGCGCCGGACATTCTTCTGCGACAGCATTAGCTTGTCATAGGGAATGTTCTCCGCAGCGTTCATCGCGATCTTCTGAATGGCGTTCTTAGCCATGGTCAGGTTCTCCGTGACGGGCGGCCCGGGGCCTCTCCCCGAACCTCCAAGCCCGTCAGGAACCCTCCCCTCCCCCCTCTGCCTCTAGGCCTCGCGCCAGCGCCATCCACCTGCCGCAACGATCGATGGGTCGGGATAAGGAGCGCTGCTCTGGTTCGGCTCGCGGATTTCGAGGCGACCGAGCGCCGAGGGCCTCCAGGACGTTGGCGTGGTCCATCGGACATATGGATCAGTGCCTGCCGGTCGACGGTATGCTCCATGAGTTTGTCACGACAGGGCGGGCGGGAGCCATTGGTCCGGCTATGACCCGCTACCGAAAAAGAAAAAAGCGCCGGCCTCATGCGTTTGAGGACGGCGCTGGCTTGACGGAGATCACAGACTTAAGGCCAGCGACCGGAGGTCATTCCACGCCGGCATCGGAAGGATCAGGCGGCGAAGTCGAGAAGCTTCTTGGCCTTGCCTTCCATGTCCAGGCGAACATCCTGATGCGCCTTGTCGCGCGCGACCCGCGTGATGCCCTGTACGAAGTCGAAAATCGATTCTGGCGGCCGGCCTTCCTCAAGCAGCACGGTATCGATGATCTTCGTGGTCTCGAACTTTGAAAAGCCGCGCTTGCGCAGGAAGCTGTGGCGATCTTCGTCATCCCGAGCGACGACCCGTTGCCGCGCTGTCTTGATGCCGTTGACGAACGGCATGGGCGAAGAATCGGCGAACTGGATCAGCGCCGGCTCGGCTTCCAGGGCGAACCGCGAGGCGGCATACTTTGAATGGCGGATGGTGATTTCCTCGAAATCTTCAACGCCCCACAGATTGCGGTTCTGACACACTGCGCGCAGATAGAAGCTGGCGATCCCGAGGGTGCGGGCTCCGACTTCGGAATTCCAGCAATAGAAACCGCGAAAATAGAGATCCGGTTCCCCATTCGGCAGCCGCCCGGCCTCGATCGGGTTCAAGTCATCGACTAGAAACAAAAAGACATCGCGATCAGACGCGTAGAGCGTCGTGGTGTCGCTGGAGATGTCGACGTTCGGATTGTAGATCCCCGTCGACCAGTCGAGCACACCTGGCACCTTCCAGCGCGTATCCCCGGTGCCATTGCCGGCAATCTTCTGCACGGCCTCGACCAGCTCATGGTCGAAAATCCTCCCGTAGTCGGGACCGGTCACCGCTCGCAACTCGAGGCGACCGTTTTGGATTTCGAGTGTCTTTACCTGCTCTGCCCGCTGCGAATTCAGCCCGCACTGGAGATTGATGGCGGCGAGCGGGGCCGGGAGCTGGCGCAGGTATGCAGCCGGTGCGCCGACCAGGCTGGCAAGCTGACCAAAACTCCAATGCGTGGGGGCAACGGGTGCCTCGGCATCGGGCAGCATGAGTAGGAGGCGTTCCGCGTCGTCGCGGCTGGCTTCGACGCGGATCCGTTCGCTTTCGACAATGCGCGTGCGGCTGCGCTGCGATCGCGCCCTTACCGATTTCCGGAGGTCGGTGAGGGACAGGTAGCGCTCGTCGGCCGGTCGGTTGAACCACTCCGACGACACGCGGCCGACGCACTGGCCGCGGCTCACATCCACCTTGTAGCCTGCACGCGCGTTCCGCGTCGGTACCTGAATTTCCATCTGTACCATGGGTTTGCTCCACGGCGGACGCCGGGAGCCTCTCTCCCGGACCTTCATCCGCCAACCGCAACCCCGCCTGCCCTCTTCCTCTGCTGGCGGCACCATCGCCTATCGAAGCGCCGCCTACGCGCTAGCTTCCGCGCGGCCCCCGAAGAGCGGTCCCAGAAAGCTTGATAATCCTCGTCGGCCAAGTCAGGAATTCGGCCCGGCTCGGAGCGGCCACAATGCCGACATTGCCAGTTCGGCAGGACCGGGTGCCCCACATATAAAGTATCTCCGACGGCGATGCCGAGATGGACGAAATTCATGAGCGCCGTCATAGCTCTCAATCGCCACGCAAAATCTTTGCTTCGAGCGCGGCAGCTACGAAAGCACGCCGAGCGGATGTTGGATGAGCCTCTCCACGCAATACGCGCAGACAGGCGTCCATCGCTATCTTGCGCTTCTCAGTCTGACGATCGAGATGTCGTAGCAAGATATTGGACGCGTCATTGATATCGAACACGACACGCTCCGAGCTGTGGCGGCTAATCTGAACAACGACTGGCCTTTCAAATCTGCTCGAGCCGGTCATCACTTCCCCTCTAAACCCAGCGGCGACAGCCTCGCTCGCACATATTTCCTCAGCCGAACGATTCGGCTGCATTCCCGACTGCTAAGCTTGATCGATAGCATCGAAGTCATGAACACTGTCTGGTTAATGTCTGTTGGCGTGGGATTTGGCTAGCTCAATTTCGAGAATGTGCCTTGGGGCAGTCTCGCATAGTTTGTGGAAGTCTATGCCTGCACTTTTCCGCTGCCCGCCGCGACCCACTCCATACCGGCGGCCAGGTCCTCCCACGGTGTGCTATACGGCTTTGATGGCTATTGGTTCGATGTTGCGCCGGCGCTGGCTGCCGGAAAAGAGCTTTCCGTCCTATGCGTATCTGCCGGGCAGGCAACCGCATCCCGTGCGCGATCCCGCAGGACATAGCTACAACAGCGAAGTCATGCCGTTGGCGGCAAAGGCGTCGCTGGATTCAGACATATTCCTCTGGGGTCTCGACCTCTTCAACCACGGCTATTACTGGGAAGCGCATGAGGCGTGGGAAGGGCTGTGGCAAGTTGCAGGCCGAGGCGCTCCGCTTCGGACGCTCTTCAAGGGATTGATCCTGTTATCGGCAGCCGGCGTGAAGATCCGCGAGGGCAAGCACGTGGCAGCGATACGTCATGCCGGACGCGCCGCGGCGCTCCTTCGTCGGCTGAACACTGCGGATCATACCTTCGAGCGCGCGCTCGGCATGTCGCCCGCAGGGCTCGCCGACCACGCAGAAGCCGCGGTACGGACCCCGGCAACCTTGCAGGCGACAGTGCTCGGTCAGCCCCAACCCGTGTTTGACTTCATTCTCGGACCGAGCTCCGGCGACCGGCCAAACGGTTCGCAAAAAAGAAGAAACGGTCATCCGTAGAAGACGCCAGGAATAGACCGGGCTCGTTGAGCCAACGTCACTGGCGAACGAGGAATGCCAGGATTCATTCACTGGCCGTATTTTCGTGTAGCGCGGAATTTCGTTACGTTATTTTCGGAGTTACAAAGCTCAAAGACCGCATGGCTGCACATCGGTTCCGGCGCCCGGCAGCCGAAACGATTTCCAGGGCCGACGCCTATCAGCGATAGCTTATGGCGATTCAGCGATAGCTTATGGCGATACTTAAGGTGCTGAGACATTTATTGCTTTCAGCCACAACCATCACTATGTAGCAAGACTTCCCCTGCCCCCTTTCAAACGACCTGGAGAATTTCATGACAGAAGAAGCCGACCACAACCTCGATGCCCTCATCGAGCTTACCGCCGAGGTCGTCTCAGCCTATGTCTCGAACAATCCGGTTCCAGTGGGGGACCTCTCCGCCCTGATCGGCCAAGTACATGCGGCGCTGAAAGGAACGGCCAGCAGCGCTTCCGTAGAACAGCCGCAGGCTCTCAAGCCTGCTGTCCCGATCAAAAAGTCCGTGATGGCGGACTACATCATCTGCCTTGACGATGGGAAGAAGTTCAAATCGCTCAAGCGCCATCTGTCGACCCACTACGGGCTGACGCCTGACGAGTACCGCGCCAAATGGGGCCTGCCGGCGGATTATCCGATGGTCGCGCCAAATTACGCCGCTGCGCGCTCGGCGTTGGCCAAGACGATGGGGCTCGGCCGCAAACCGAAAGAGCCGGAAAAGCCGGCGCCGGCGAAGCGGACGAGCAAGAAGGTCGCAGCCTGACTTTATCTCTCGAGGGTCGTGCGGGAGCGCGGCTGCTATCGGCATGATCTGCTCAGAATGTGAAACGAAAGGCGGAAGACCAAACTCCGCCTTATCTCGCGTTCATTCCCCTCTTGCTGGGACGCAGGAGAAAATTTAGCCGGCGTTACTGAGGCTGCCGGCAGAGGACTTGCCAGTGCGGCGGTCCTGTTCGATTTCATAGTTGATCTTCTGACCTTCATTCAGAGTTGAGAGACCCGCGCGTTCGACAGCGGAAACGTGGACGAAAACATCCTGACCGCCGTTGTCGGGCTGAATAAATCCAAATCCCTTGGTGCTGTTGAACCACTTCACCGTTCCAGTCGCCATATGCGTTTCCTTTGTACTATTGCAAATTGGGCAGGCGGTTAGGCCGTCCCGTTTTTGAAATCCAAGAGCTTCGAGTTAAACGCAGCAAATCGAATAATTGCAAGGCCTGCTTCGATCGGCCGGCGGGCGGCTTGCGCATGCGCCACTATCGCTCGTTGTCGGCGTAATGAAGGCAATTGCGCCGTTTGTAGCCGCATGGTGCGACCCGTTCGGGCCAATGAATTCCTCTCCCGTCCCATGAAATTGATCGCCTGGACACTGTCCAACCAACAAAGGCGCCGCCAGCTTCTCGATCCTGCGAAGCCATGTTAGGTTGAACCGGCTGTGGGATTGGCGATCGTCATCCTGCCATCCTCGCCGTTATGCCATTCGCCTTCAGTGCCGCCATCAGCATCGGCCCGACCGAAAACGCCCCCGCCCTGGCCTTGTCAGTCAGCACGCGCAGATAGCCGCCGGCGGAATTGATGTGCTGAGCGCGTTGCAGGATACAGGCAATCACGATCGCAGCGGTTTCCTGGCCCATCGCATGGCAGGCCTCCTCATATGCAGATGGCGAGACACCAAGGTAACCCCGCACCTGGGCGGCGGTAATCATGAGATCGCGCCAGTTGCTGATCCCGTCGACGGCATAGTCCACAATCTCCGGGCATGCTTTCAGCACAAGCCCAAGCGGATAGGCTTTCGGGGGCTCTGCGGTTCTCGTCCTTGGCTCGGCCGGCGCCCTGGCTTTCTCGAAAGCAGGTTCAAATTCAAAAATAGAGTCGGTATTTGAATCAGATTGCTGCCGCTCGTTTTGAGAGTCATTGCCGCCCGGATTCGTGGATTTCATATGATTGTCCAGCAGCTTAGTCACTTCCTCGTGTAATGCCGCAAGATCCGCGACAATCGGCTCGAGCGCGGCAATGCAGGCTCGGCGCGGAATTGCCTCCACAACGCCGCGGAAGCGCTTCCACAGGCCTCCCCAGTCGCCAGGGACGTCTTCGTCAAGAGACGCCTCTATCAGCTTGTGAATGTCGCGGCGGTGCAAGGTGATCCGCTCCCGCATAAGCCTGAGCGCCCTGTTGTCGGCGCGAACACGCTCGGCTGCTGCCTCGAACTCGTAAGCCCGGGCCAGCAGCGGCGCCAGGGAGAAGCCGAATGCTTCCTCGATCTCCCCTCCTCTGCCCTTGCGGGCATAACGCTTGCCGTTCGGGCTATCCCGACGGATGATCAGCCCGCAGTCCACAAGAGCCGCCAGGTGCCGCCTGAGCGTGGCATCAGGCATCCCGTGTGCCCTGAGGGACAGCTGAGCGTTCGAGGGAAAGACGATGAGGTCGTTTTCCTCACTCAACTCACTGTCAGGATAGAACGATAGCAACGCATTCAGGACGGCCAGAGCACGATCGCCGATGCCGACGATGCTCTTGCCTTCGCAGAGATTGCGGTAGATCTGCCACTTGTCGATGACCCTGCCCTTGGGAATCTCACGTGACTCGTTTTGCGCTGCCAACATGGCAAGCGACATCGGTCGCCGCCCAAAGGGCGTCGTTGCAATACCCGTCTCCATTTTCTTTCACCCTCGATTAGGCAAAAGAATTCTGCTCGCCAAAACGGCGCCACGACTCTTGACAGTGATTCGGGGAAATGCGATTCTCAGCTTGCGACAGACGAGAAGGGCTTCCGCGACGGTGACGTTCGGGGGCCTTTTTCTTTTGCGGTTTCAGTCTCCTGTTGATGTCTTCTCCGACTTTCTGAACGCCTCATAAAGGTTGCTCAGATTATCGGATATCCACGTCCCAAAGCGGCTGCCGTCCATCTCCTTCACGGCGATCGTGATGGCCTTGCCTGCTTTCTTGACGCTGACGCTAACTGATTTGTCCTCGGGGACCCACGACTGTGCTTGGGACCTCACGGCTGCCTTGCGAACCGGCTTCCCCTTCGCATTCAAGGCTACTAGCAGCCTGTCGAAGCGTTCGTTGCTCTCCAGCTCACCGAATTCTGGTTCGGACAAGATTGCATTAACCACTTCAGATTTCTTGCCGGCGAGCAGAGACAGCTCAACCCACCGCTCGCGGCCTATAGACGTAGCTGATCCAATCTTGCCGATCACAGATGTCGGAATTCTTGTGACAACTGATACCATCTTCGAGACCGCAGCGGCGTTCGAGGTCAATGCTGACGAGATCACATCTCTGTCGTACCCCAAATCCTCAAGGCGCTTTGCGAACATCGCCTTCTCGATGAAACTGAGATTTGCCCGAGCGGAATTCTCCTGTCCCTGGGCAATTACATGGGTCTTATCGTCGATCTCCTTGACGACCGCCCTCACCTTCCGTCCCAGCTCGCGGGCGACTCGGACCCTGCGATGGCCAAAGACGATCATGTAGCGGCCGTCTGAGCTCGGATGCGGACGGACAAGTATGGGAGAATCCTGCCCTCTCTCCCGAATCGCTTCCAGCAGCTCTTGATATTGTTCCTCGTCGTCGCCCATGCGGTCAGAAACGAACGAACCGTCGACTGCGCTTGGGTCGAGTTCGACGACATGCTCGCCCTCAAGATACGCATCCGCTTGCTTTGCCAATTCGTTGACAGAGCGGATCATGGATTTTGACGCGCCGCGGATCGGATATGCCGCAGCGGAGGCCGATGACGCCCGGTCGTCGGTCCCCGCTTCTACGAGGCCTGCAAGAAGATTCTTACGTGCCATATTTTACCTCCAGATAGCGCGTAGTCCATTGAATACATTTGGCAAAAGTCCACTTTTGTCAGCAGACAAAGTCAACGCCCCCATGCTTCATGAATTAAAGCTACGATTTCGCCGTTTACGACGTCCAAGGCTTCCATTGCCCGCTCGTATGTGGAACGGGTCATTGCATTCTTTTCGACTTCGTAGAGGGTCTGCTTGGTAATCCCCGCATCGGAAATCGCCGTTGATTTCAGCATCTGGTTCTTGAGAATGAATTCGCCGAACAGCGTATGCAGGAACGCCACCATCTGCGCTTGCGGCTGATCCGTGGGTTCGAATCGAGTAACAAGATAGCGATACCACTCCAGATTCACCTCCGCACCGGCCGCCCTGATCGGCTCCAGGATGTTCCCGAGCATCAGCAGAAACTGGCCCATGCTCATAACATCGAGCATCTGTGGATGGATCGTGATCAACACTGAGGTCGCCGCTGTCAGTGCGGTGATCGTCAGGTAGCCAAGCTGCGGCGGACAATCGATAACTATGACATCGTAGCGATCGTCGACCTCCATCAATGCCTTCGAGATGCGCGTGAAAAACGCCCTGCCCACATTCGACGACTTGTCCGTCATTGCCAGAGGCGTGTCGTATTCGAATTCCTGCAACTCTAGGTTCGCTGGGACGATGTCCAAGCCCGGGAAATTCGTCGGCTTGATGATCTCCGAGAGAGGCACCCTCTCGCCGTCATAACGAATCGCGTCGTAAAGCGATTTCGTCTGGTCGAGTTCAGGTTGGAACCCATGCAACGAAGAAAGCGACGCTTGCGGATCGAGATCGACAGCTAGGACACGGTGCCCGGTAAGCGCAAGGTATTGGGCGAGGTGGGCAGCGGTAGTGGTCTTCCCACTCCCCCCCTTGAAATTAACCACAGCTAAAATCTGAAGCTTCTCGCTCGGCCGCCGATGGGGAACATACATGCGGGCGTCAGACCGACCGTACTGGTCGAGATACTGGCGCAGCTCAAGCATCTGTTCAGCAGTGTACGAGCGTCTGCCCGACGTCGAGGTTTCCGGCACCGGCCCCTTTCCTTCCAGATGCAGTTTCTTCAGATGGCTCTGGGAAACCCCCAGATACGTGGCAACCTCCGCCAGCGAGAACGAACGAAGATTTTTCTTTGCGTGGGGAGGGAAGCGCTGCATCGAAAGCAGGTGCAACTTCTTCGATATCTGGTCGCCCTGATCGAGGATACTCTTCTCGAACAGCAGCGGGATTTTCGTAGGAACGGGCGAACTCACGTTCATTCGATCGAGACTCTCTAAAAACGATTTTTGACGTAAAAGCGCCAAGCAACCGTCATTATGTCCGATTCGTTCGCCCGGGCAAGAAATTTAAAGTTAACAAAAGCTTAATGGTCTCGGGATAAGATCACACGATGTGATTCATGCAGCTGAATATGCTACACAATTCGGCGATTTTGTCTGCGGACAAATCCTGCTTTTCCCAAGCACAAATCCTGCTTACCCAAGCGTCCCGCCCAAATTCTTTTCGGATTCCTTAGGCGACCCGCACCGGCGCATGGCAAGTGATCACGACATTGAGCTTCTGACGAATATCTGCAGATTAAACTCGACCGCGCTGACCCGACATTGCAAAGCGGCCATGTCATCTTTCGTCTCCCTTGAAGAAGCTAAACTAAGCGTTTCCAGCTGATACCTCGTCGGAGGAGAGGGCGGCGCTCATCAGCCCTTTGCATTCACGATAAACGCCAAGTGTGAGAACGGAATAATGGTGTCGAGTTCGCTCACCAGACGAAAATGTGCCGGCGTTCATCGCCCAGACCCCCCGAAGATGGTTCCCTCGGCGCGCAGCAGTTTTGCGTCTGACGCAGGTTCGAGAGCCGCAGGCTCATGGTGCTTGCTCAAAACAGATACGGTTTGTCCGCCCAGGCGAGCAGAATGGCGGCGTCCTGGTCAGGTAGCCGCACCCGGCCCGTGCGCAGGCCGTCGGCGATGGCGCGACCGACATTTGGATCGACCCAGTGGCCGTGGGTCATCAGAAAGAACCAGGCGAAAGGCAGACCGATTTCGGTGTCGATCGCCTCGATCCGCTCCATCAGCCGGTGCACGGAGACGCCTTCGTCGGCGAGCAGCCGCTCAGTCGGCATTTTGAGCGGCCGCGGGATAAAACCGATCTCGCGCCGGTCGCGATCCTCGAGGTCGTGGATGTCGAAGGCCCAGTGCGCAAAGATACGGTTGGCCGCCGCACTTGATCGTTCCCAGTCCGCAAAAAACCGGTTTTCGCGCGGCACGAAATCGAACCAGTCGGGATTGGCATCGAAAAACGCGGTGTCGAGCGTGCCGTCTGGCCTGACCTCGCGGATGACACGGTTTTCCAGCTCGGGCCGCTGCGCCTCGCGCAGTTCGCGTTCGATGCGCGTCCTGCGGGCCAAAAAACTGCGCATGTGGACGATGCCGCCGCCGGAACGGCCACGCAGCCGGTAGACTGGCCCTGCGAGCTGTTGTGTCTCGACCTCGGAACCGCGCAGAACCCAGGTCGGCTCGAACAGATCGTCGACATTGCGGGGACGATAGTCGGGATCGACCACCGCGCCGGCCAGAACCTCAATCTCACGGTCGAGGGAGATCTGCACGAAGTCGGCGACGCCGGGACCGGTCGGGGCAAAGGCGAAGGCCGTGGTACCGCGCCATTCGGCGAATTTTTCCCCGCTCTGGCGATGCCGATTCCAGAAGGCGTTGAGGTCACTGCCGACTTCGGCCAGTTCATACTCGACCCAGGCGCGATGGTCACCGAGGCGGGTGCCGTCGGCAGCGACAACGTCGTGAGGGTTGCACCAGTAGGGATCGTCGATGGTCGCGACGGTGAAGACGAAGCCCGGAAAGGCCTTGTTCAGGGCAGGGGCGAGTTCGACGTCGGCCGACTGCGGCTCTAAAGCTGCGAGCACGGTTTCGACGGAAGCGGGGTCGGGCAGGCGGACGGGTTTTTGCTCAGTCATTCTCGGGCTCCGGCCGGGTGGGAAATCCGCGCTTTTCTCGTCAAGGGAACGCCCTGCGTCGTCGTCGGCGATCTTGGAGGGCGATCCTGGCCGATT
The DNA here is from genome assembly GCF_037179585.1 of Mesorhizobium argentiipisi (SeqCode). NCBI lineage: Bacteria > Pseudomonadati > Pseudomonadota > Alphaproteobacteria > Hyphomicrobiales > Phyllobacteriaceae > Mesorhizobium > Mesorhizobium argentiipisi (SeqCode). Next base: position 210,580 of record NZ_JAPYKO010000005.1, on the reverse strand, counting down.
TGGGTCACGAGAACAACGCTGACGTCCCGGATCGCCGATGGTGCGGAAGAGGGGCGGCAACTTGTGCGACAAGCCGGAAATGACTATCTTACGCGCACTATGAGCAAGCATTTAGGTTCAGTCCTGACGACGGTGAACGCACCCTACAGTGATCAACTGGACGACGCGGCGCTGGCGCATTGCCTTGCTGATATCGATCTGGCCAAGCAGCACCCCGGTCATATCAGCGCCTTTCTCGGCGAGGTCCCGCTGGCCCAGCAAGTCGAGTTCGCAATCGCGCACCACATCGCGATTGACGACCTCAAGGCCTTTGCCGCCAAGTTCTCTGCCTGGGCCGGCGAGAGCTATCCGCTCGCCGCGTAGTGGCCAGGAGGTGGCGCGGCTGGTCAAACGCGCGGCCTTGGTCACCGGCGTGCGCGGGGATCTTTCCGAGGCTGACGCCGGCACCGGGCACAAAAGATGCTTCCAATTGGCGGCATAGGCGCGACGGGTGTTTGCCGAACTCGCTGCTTCGACATAAGCGCGCGCACGGTCAGCTTGATCCGCGTGCGTGCTAGGGCGGTGGCAGCAGCTTGAATGGTTCGGTCCTGGGCTTGAAAGGTGCCGAGAACTGCCATATCTTTTGCACAAGAAATATGACTCTCAATATGGTAGGATGAATTTTGTGGCCCATGCACTCAAGATCCCCGAGCAGAATGGACCTCTCATCTTGTCCTATATGGACCGGAACGGGAAGATTGCGATCGAGCAGGTCGCGGACGGTTTTGGCATGTCCAAGGGCCAGTTGGCCCAGACCGCCGGTCTTGCTCGCGAGACCCTTTATCGCTCAGAGCGCAGCGCTACGGTTAAGACACAGGGGCGTCTGCGGGAAATGCTTGAGATCATCAGTCGTGTGACGGATTGGGCGGGCGGCAAGGAGCAGGCGATGGCTTGGTATCGAGCTCAGCCGCTTCCAGCATTTGGCGGACGCACTGCTGAAGCGCTGGTGAAGGAAGGCAAGGCCGCTGCGGTCCGTGATTATCTCGATCACATGGCCGTTGGTGGTTTCGCTTGAGGTTCGTTGGAACCTGCTACCGGGCACACGATCCACGTTGGGCATTCAAGCCGACTTCCGGCGAAGGGGCGGCGATCAGAGGTGCGCGATTTAATCCCAAAGGCGTGCCGGCGCTCTATTTGGCGCTGACCATCATGACAGCGGTCAAGGAAGCCAACCAGGGGTTCGCGCACCGGATCGATCCTTGCGTGCTGTGTTCCTATGAGATCGACTGCCATGACATCGTGGATCTGACAACCGACGAGGCGAGGGGAGAATTTTCTATCGCGCTCGAGGACATGGCCTGCGCCTGGGCGACGGCGCTCAGCGACGGAGAGCGCCCGGCGTCCTGGTCCGTCTACGACCGGCTGCGGCCTCGCAGTATTGCCGGCATTGTGGTCCCAAGTTTCGCGCCGAGCGCCGAGATGGAGGATCGTAACCTGGTCCTTTGGAACTGGGGTCCGGGTCTGCCGCACAAGGTAACCGTATTCGACCCAAGCGGCCGGTTGCCGAAGGACCAGCTATCCTGGCGATAACGCACGTCTCGGCATCCGAAGGGCCGGGGAGGGGCCTTCTCCAGCGCCTAAAGCCCGGAGGCTTTTGTGAGGTTGACGCGGAAACGATCGCGTCTGCGCTGATATTTGCGGGTCATTTCAGCCGAGGCATGGCCGAGCTGTTTTTGGACATAGCGCTCGTCGACTTCGGCCGAGGAGGCCAGGCCGGCGCGCAACGAGTGGCCGGCAAACATCATGCCGCGCTGGCCTTCCGACAGATCGCCGCGCACGCCGGTCGCGAGCGCGGTGCGCTTGACCAGGCGCGCGACCTCCTGGTCGTTGAGCCGATCGGCGCCAACCGCCTTGCCCTGGCCGGTGACGCGCCTGAAGAGGGGACCGTGCGCGATACGCGCGAGCTTGAGCCAGGTCTCCAGCGCCACGACCGGGCAGGTGACATCGGACGAGCCGCGGCCGACTTCGACCTCGCGCCAGCCGGTCTTGCCGCGCAGCCGCACCAGCATGCCCTTGTCCAGGATCTCGATCCAGCCCGAAGAATCCTCGGTCTGGTCGCGCGAAACATCGAGGCCGACGATTTCCGAGCGGCGCAGCCCGCCGGCAAAACCGAGCAGCAGCATGGCGCGGTCGCGCAAGCCGCGTAGCGTGCCGCGGTCGAGCGTTTCCAGCATGGCGATCAGATCCTCGGGCAACACCGCCTCCTTCTGGCGGGGCGGGGCTGCGTGGGTGTTGCGGATGCCGGCCATGACGGTGGCGATGTGGCGGTCCTTCCTGTCCAGCGGCTGGCCGCGTTGCGCATAATTCCAGGTCAGCGAGGAGAGGCGGCGCTCGATCGTCGCCACGGATTTTTTGCGCCCCGCTGCCGCGCCTGTTGCACTGCCGGAGGCGAGCGCGGTGATGTAGAGCCCCACGGTTTGTGGATCGGGCGGCAACACGTCGAGATGCTGCCGGCGGGCCCAGGCGCAAAAATGCTTCCAGTCGGAGGCATAGGCGCGGCGCGTATTGGCCGAGCTCGCCGCCGCGACGTAATCGCGGGCGCGATCGGCCAGTGCGTCGAGATGCGCCGGCAGGCGCTCGGTCGAGACGACCGGAAGGAGAGGGGAGTGCACTTCGGCTTCCGCCGCCGGCTCTTGCGGCGCGCGGCCCATCTCCAGGACGACGTCGATGATGTCGGGCAGGTCGTCGGCGACCGTGGCGTCGGGCTCGGCCGCGCCTGCGGCCACGTTCTGGTTGACACGTTCCCGATCGACAGGGGGCGCCGTTTGCTGTGGTCGAGCGGAGCCGCGCCGAGTAGGGTTTTCGGGGTTTTGGTCGACGTGAGAGGCCATTTCTTCTATAAAGAGGAAAACGAACGATAAGGCAACATTATCATTCGTTTTGTTATTCCGACAGGCTGTGCGGAACATGGGCAATCTGTTGGCCAAAAGCGCACAGGCGATTTATCATAATCCGGCATGATTCGAGCTCCCACCCCGCCTTTTGTCACCCTGGCCACACCGACTGTGTCCGGCTGGGCGATCCCGCACGGACCAGTCGCGACCGACGCCGCGGCTGTCTTCATGGCAGGCGCGGCCCTCAACGCGCTGGACGTGCTAGTGCGCTCCGATCCGCCATGGGCGGGCGCCTGGCGACAACGCCTGGCACTGAGAAATGCCGTCGCGGCGGTGCGGCTCGCTGGCCGCATCGAGGACGAGGCAGCGTTGCGCGACGTCTGGAATTTGCGCCCGCCTGGGGCTGATTTGTCGGCAATCGGTCCCGCAGGTGGTATTTTGGCTGCTTGGCGTCGGCTCGTATCGAGGGTGCCCGAGCTCGATGCCGACATGCTTGCCGGCATCGTCGATTTGTTCGGTTTGCGATGGGGCGAGTTTTTTGCCTCTGTTGCCGACCAGGTCGTTCATCTGGTGGAGGACGATGACGGGAGACCGGCGCCGTACTCCGCCGCGGCGATCGTTGCTTACGTTTATCGTGCGCGTCTGGATGCCGAGCCGCTCGGTTGGTGGCTAGCGGACCTCGTGCTGGCGCGAAAGCTGCGTTGGCCAAGGCCGGTTCCGCTTTTGATGGCGCAGGTTTTTACGCCAGCCTTCCAGACAGAAGGCGGGCGCGGGATCGCGACGAGAATACGGCCCGGGGAGCAAAACTTCGAGCGGGCTGTGTGCCTGGCGCTGGCGCACGGCGCCACCGAGGCGTGCCGACTGGGAACTGAACTTGGCCGGCGCGCCGATAGGCTGTTGTCGGTAGCGCCAAAGCTCCGCGCCAAAGGGGCAGGGGAAGCGATCGAGAAACTGCTCGATGACGATGCGGTTTCCGGCGCGCTTGTAACCAAAAACCTGTCGCGTTTTGCGTCGCGCCGCTTGTTCGAGCGTTTGCGGACCCTCGACGCTGTACGTGAACTCTCGGGACGTTCGACATTTCGGCTGTATGGCCTGTGACCATGCCAGCAACATCTGAAAGGCGCAATGACATAAAGGAAAGCCAGCCAATGCCGGTCGACACCGAACTTGAGCATTTGCCGGCGGCGTTGCGATGGCGTGAATGGATGGGTCGCATCGAAGCGGTGATCTTCGCCGCAAGCGAACCGGTGACGCGAGAGATCCTGGCGCGCGTCGTCGGCAAGAGCTGCAACATCGATCTGATCATTGACGACATCCGCGACGAATTGCGCGGTCGACCCTACGAACTCGTTTCCGTCGCAGGCGCCTGGCAGCACCGGACGCGGAAAAATTACGCGGACGCCATTCGCGCCGCAACGGGCCAAGGTGCCGACAGCAGTGCAGGAAGATCCCTGTCGCAGCTGGAAAATCTGGTCCTCATGTGCATTGCCTATTTCCAACCAATCACCCGCGCCGAGCTGTCGTCCTTCTTTGGCAAGGAAGTGAGCCGCGACCTGATCGGTGTGCTGCGTTCGCAGGACTTCATTGCGTCCGGTCCCCGAAGCCCCACCCAAGGGGCACCCTACACCTATGTGACGACCAGGACGTTTATGTCCCACTTCGGGCTCAACACGCTGCGAGACCTGCCGGACTTTGATGCGCTCGAGGATGCCGGATTGCTGTCGAAGGAGAAACTGCTTGCGGGAGAGAGTCCCTTCGGGCTTCTGGGTGGCGAGGACCCGTCTGATGGCGAACCTTCCGGGGTTGAGGAAATCGGCCAAACAGAGTGACGGTCTCGGTGGCGTTGGCCAGCAGGCCGCTGCCAATGAAGAGTTGTGGGTCGAAGTACCTGGAGTCTAGAAAATGGATGATGATACCAAACCTCAACAACCCAAATCGGTGAGTGAGGCCACACTGGAGGCGCGTCTTGCGAAGTTCGTCGCCGCGACGTTTCCCGGGCTGGCGATCGACCTTCAGGAAACATTCACAATCCGTCTGGGCCACTCGGATCACGCCATCGGAAGCAAGCAAACCTGGGCCGGGGGGCGGGCCGACATTCTTATTCGGAACGGCGGCAAGCCTCTCGCGGTCATCGAGCTGAAGGCGCCAGACGAGAGCATCGACAAGGATGCGGTACGCCAGGCGCTGTCCTACGCGCGCTTGGTCGAACCCATGGCTCCGCTAGCAATCGTCACGAACGGTGTCGAGACCTCCATACTGCGAAGCTTCGACGGCGCGGTCGTTGATACCGAAACATTCGACGAGGCGGCGGTTGCGGCAAGGTTCAAAGATGCAAGTCAGCTTGCGGGGGCGATCTACGACGACGCCGTGAGAGACCTGCTGGCCCGTGATGACATCGTCTTTGCCGATCTGCTTCGATCGGCATCGGTGCGCGCTCTTGACCAAATGACCGGCGATGTCAGGGATCTCACGCGGCCTCTATGCAAGGAATTCTCTATACCACGCACGGCCGTTGAGGCCCTTGCAGAATCCATCCACGCTGGCAACCGAGTGACGGTGCTTGTCGGTCCGGCGCTTTCCGGGCGCACCAACGTACTCGCTCAGTTGTGCGCGCGCGGCGATCTTACGCCAATCTTTGTCGACGCGGTTGCTGCCGACCATGGCCCGATCCGGTTCATGGCAAATGTCATAGCAGCCAAGCTGTTCCGGTCGGCCAGCGAGGACACGGTCCGACACTGGCTTCTGCACCGCCTCCAGCAACCAGCCGCTCATCCAATCGCAATTGTCGTTGACGGCTGGGGCGGTGGATCGGGAGAGCGAACCCGACAGGACGTGTCGGAACTCATTCAACTCTGTGGGGGTAACGGCATTGCAATTGTGACAGCGATTGACGAGGCCTGGTTTGAAAGTCTGGCCACCACCGGGTCGGGGCAGGTATCAGCATTTGGGCGCGAGGCTGTCAGGATCGACCTTGATCCTCTTTCTCAACCCGAGTTCGCCACGGCAGTGCAACTGATCGCCGAGGACTGGAACCTTCATTGCGATAGCGGCTCACAGTTCAACGCAGACTACCGTCAGCCTCGCATTCTCCGTCTCCTGCTTGCGCAAAAGCCATTGGGCTCACCGCCAATCATCGACGAGGAACGCATGATGATGAGCATTACCCGTGTCCCGACCGTCACTGGCCCAAGCCTTCTTGACGGCGCCTGGGAGAGGATAGCCAATGGCACCATGCGGGATGACTTCCTGCGCTTCGCAAAGGCGTTCATGGAAGACGAATCCGGGCAGCCGGGCGACCCGCGTGCGATCATGCTCATAAAAGGCCTTGGTGCCATTTCCCTGCAGGGAGCTGAGGCAAAGCTTGGCGAACCAAGGATCAAACGACTCGTCGATAGCGGTTTGGCTTCATACTTGTCGATGCCTGACGGAGACCGCTTTTTGTATCCGCGCGTGCCAGAGATTCTCGCCAAAGCGGCTGCGATTGTCATCGCTCGCGACATTCTAAGGGCCAACATCAACTCGGAGGAAGAAGCGAACGATCTGTACGACATGTTCATAGCGAGCTGCGGTGGCCTGCCGCTTCCCGACGTTGTCGGCGCCGCGGTGCTGCAGGAGCTTGCCCACGACAATGGCGATCTGCTGCCTTGGTTCATTGAAACAATGCTGGAAGACAGACCAAACGTCACGACAATTGGCGATGGTGCGACGATAATCATTCGAGCGCCCGATGGCATTTCGGAAGAGTTGGAGGTTCCTCTCGGTGCAGGCGGTCCGGCGATCGGCAATGATCTTCCATTTCTGATCCTGTCTCAGATTCTCGCGCTACCCATGGCCCGGAATGAAGTTGGAGACATCAATGTCAGTCTCGCTCTGGAGATCGGCGCATCCCCAAACTTCCTGCTTCGCGTCGATGAAAGACTTCAGGAATGGCTCGGTCTTGAAACCCATGATTTGCCCGGGGGAGGTTCCGTCGTCTGTCCGAACGCTGGCGTGGTCGAGCCAGTGGTGAATTCGATAATCCAATTCGTTCAGGCGCCTCAGCTTCGCAGCAGGGCTCCCATTATGATTGAGCAGATGGCCAACTATGCGGCGGCGGAGCCGCCGCGTCCTGCACTCGCCCTGCGCCTATGGACTGCATTCGGGGTGCTTGAAACCTCGGTTGTAGAGTCGATCGCAGCTGCCGCAGCGAAAGCGCGAGCGGAGTTTTTGAAGCCTTTGTTCGAGAGGCTTGCGTCAGACACTCACCCAAATGATAGGTGACAGCCCCGAAGTATCTGCAGATGTTTCGAGCCGAACGATACTCGATCCCAACTGCAGGCTCGAATCTGTGGCGTCATATGCAGGGTTGGGAATGGTGTTCTCAAAGCCCGGACGGACTTTACCAGATCATCGAACCTGACGAGATTTCCCATCGTCGCCATATTGGTTACAACATGGGTCCAAACTGGTGACAACAGGCGATAGAGACCATGGTTGTCCCAAAGCGCACGGCAGCTTAGCCACGAGAGAGCGACACCGCCTGGCCCTCGATGGAACCCACTAGCCCGCTGCCTCACCACCAACCTGGGCCGCGACGGCTTCCTCGAAGACGGCGGTCTCCGCTATTGGCGCGGAGACGTTGGCGGCGATGAATATCGAATCGTGCTCCACCGTTATGAGTACTCCGCCGTTCTGGTTATTTTGCTTTGCCTCTGGGTTTCTGGTGATATAGCCCAAAAGCGGAGGTTTTGTGCCGTCCGCGGGTTTCTCGTGCGAGCGGATCTCGCCATATCCGCCAGCCAGCTTGCCGAGTGGCAGGCCCCTTTGCAGAAGCCGGGGTAAAGTGTCGGTTGTTTTGAGGGCTTTGAGCGGGTCCTTTCCCTTCGGAATGACCTTGTCGTCAGGAATTGCCGCAACCGCGGCCATCAGTTCATCGATAGCGGCTTCAGTCATGACGAGGCGGGCATTCTCGGCATTATCCTCGTCACGTCCGAGGTAGCAGACGGCTCCATCTTGAGCGAGCGTCGGCAGGTCGAGGGTCTGCAGGGTCTTTGTGTCGTCGAAATACGAGACGGTGACCGTCACAGGAAACGTCGCCGGCATTTTGGCGGGTAATCCCACCCGACCAAGGCGCGTTAACAGCGATTGTTGCAGGTCGAGCGCATAGTTTTCCCGCATTCGCTGAAACAGGAAATAGGGTCCGTCAGCCGCAAGCAGTTTTCCAATTGCAGCGCGATTCTCGGATCGCAAGTCTTTAGCATCCCATTCCAGTCGAATGGCGCTGCCGTCCTCTAAGCGGCCCAGAGGCGTCGTCAGGGAATTGCCGTAGGCCCACGACGTATACGTCAACGGGCTGACGTCGCCGGCAAGCAGCAGAATTCGTTTCGTACCCTCTTCGCGCACGAGATCGCATGCCGGCGTCATCACGATGAATGCGTCGCGAAGGTCTGTTTCCTGGCTGGGCGCGGGATAGTCGCGGCGCAGGAAAACATCGCCGAAAGCAATTGAAGGTTCGAGTTTGTTGGTGGCCACGCCAAGCCGTGCGCGATGCTGCCAGACGGTCTGGTGAACGAGATGCTGGAGGTCACTGGTTCCGGCAATATGGGGAGCGGGATAGAGACTAAGGTCGACCTCCTCGAGTGCGCGGGCCGCCTCGATGGTCGGGCCATCAGCCTCGATCTCAAACTGGAGGGCGCTATCAAACACGTCGACAAGGTAGCTGCCCAGCGGCTGCCCTTCGAAGTTCAAGAGCAACTGACTGATCTCACCATAGTCGGAGAGATCGAGCCGTCTTACGGTCTTGAAGAAACGAGCCGCCGCCTCTTTGAGGCTCCCTTCGTAATTCGATAGGAAAGTTGCGATCTTTACCGCATCAACAAGGTGCGTCGCTAAGCGCTCTAGCGTACGTGGAAGGTTGTCCGCCTTAAGCAAATCGTCCTTGCGGTAAAACCTAAACAGGGCCCCAAGGAGCTTCGCTTGGTCCCGGAAGTCGGCTCGCTTGTCATTTAGTAAATGACTGCGTGACATGAGCACCACGGGCGGCGGCGAGGCTTGACGTGCAACCATCAGCTCCTTCACCAGGGTGATTGACTGCGCAATGTCATCAGGCTCCTGGAGGTTTCCAAGGAAGAGATCGGCGAAGATGAGATCGGCAGTCTTGGCGGCCTCAACAACGGTCCGTCCCATGCGGATCGGGGTAATTCCAAAGGTACCCAGCGCGACTTCGAGGTCAGCGAGAAATTTGGTGTCGGCCTTCTTATTGTTTTCGTAATCCGTGAAGAGTTCGCTCGCGAGCGCCGCCAGCCCCTTCCTCCCCTTCCATACCGCCGTCACGAAAGCATCACTATGGATCAGCTCGGACCCGTCGATGTTCTCGTAATCTGGGAAGAGCTCCACCAAGACGTCTTCGTACGCGCCAGCATCAGCAAAGAAGGTCGACCATGCGTCTGCATCGATGTCGCTTGCCTTAGGCACCTCGTCATAGGCGTCATCGATGATGACCGCGGTCTGGATGCCCTTGTCCCTAAGAAGCGCATTAAGTGTCATGGGACGAACGCCGCTTCCGGTAGCTCAAGAACAAACTCATTATGGCGACGTGTCTGCGAGTCCTGCTTGTCTGATATCGACAAGGTGCCGCCAAGATGTTCGGCGTTCTCTTTCGCAATATAGAGCCCGAGACCGCGTCGCTTCGACTTTTCCTTCAGCGACCAGAAAGGTCGGAAGATCTTTTCGATGTGATCGTGCGCGATGCCGCTGCCATTGTCCTCGAACGTGATAGTGGGCGGGTTGCTTTCGATGGTGACGGTTATGGTGGGAACGAGCCGCGGCTCCCGGTTTTGCCGCATCTGAATCCAATAGAGAGAGTTGGAAAGCAGGTTCTCAATGATCTGAATCACCATGCCTTTTACAAGTCGCACGCGAATGGGATTTTTGGGCTTACTGATCTTGAGCAACACGCCATGGCGCGCAAATTGCGCCGCGTGGCCCTCTTGAATGTCGTCGAAGAGCTCTGCGAGATCGAATGTTTCGGAGCGCTGGCGACCGGAAACGCTGAGCTGATCAAGTACGCGAAGCCGCTTGGACACACTTTTCATTTCGGAGCGCAAGGTGTCGAGGCGCGCCTTGAGCTCGGATGGCAGGTCTCGGCCTTTTAGGGCCTCCAGAGCTTGCAGTGCGCCCTCGGTTGCGCGCGCGAGCTCGTGAGCCACGACCTCGACCATCAGGCCCACGCCGGCCATTTGAATCATTTGCTTGCCGTCCGCTTCGACTTCTTCGATGCGTTTCTGAGCTCGTGCTGTGAGATCTTGGAACTCGACGAGTGCATGCTGAAGGTCATCGACGACATCTTGTTCGTCCTTGGGAACCAGCCTCCGAACTCGGGCAACCGCGGCAGAGGCGCGCGATTTCAGCTCGGCGATTTGCGATTTCATGTCGCCGAGCTCAACTGGGGTGAGCTTGTGTCGCCTGTCTACGTCCTTGAAGAAGCCCCAGAGTAGGTCCTTGATGACATGGCCCAGGACTTGAACAAAGGCAGCTTGTTCTGGGTTGACACGGAGACCTTCGCGATTGGTTTGATCGAGCAGGTGGGGGTTGCCTGCCCGCGTGATCTGAACGTGTCCGACAAACTGGTTTTTGTTCAGGACATATCCGGTGCGGCCGAGCGCGCGCCTGTCTAGCCCGAGCCAGTCATCCTCCTCATCGCCATAGGGAAAAACGCGGAAGCCATCGCGAAAGAGCAGAATTCCACTCCAAGTTTTCTGCAGGTCGCGAACGTCATTGCGAGTACCGATGCCGTCGATTGCGGTGAAGTGGCGGCGATTGTACCAGTAACCTTCGAAGTAGAAGGGCCCAACGGAGACAAGCGCAGTCGATGGAATTTCTCCCGAGGTTCCGGTGAGGAGACCCTCAAGATCTGGCTCCGTGAGTGTCAAGACGTCCGACTCCCGCGGATGGGGGTAGCCGAGGTTGACCGCGTCCATTCGGACAAACAGCCCGGGCTTCCCCTCCTTGACCTCATATCGGCCCGTAAACGAGGCGTGGGCGGCTTCCAGAAGCGTCTTGTCCATAAAGTCGATAGGGATGCGCGTTCCATTCCAGGAAAGGACAAGGCGGGGTCGCTTTTTAGGGTCAAGGAAGGGATCAGTAAGTCGCGCGAAGTCGTACCGAGCGAATTGCAGTAGGCGCGCCTCGGTCCAGTCCTCCCGGAGGTCACCAATGGTTAGACGTGTGCCGCTCCAAGCCCCATCCGGCTTAGAGCCGGCAGTACGGGGTTCGAACTTCACGTCCTCGATCATGGCATCAAGATCAGCGAAGGCCTTCCAGTTGATGTCTAGAACGTTGACAGTCCGATCGTCGGACTTCGCAGTCTCAACTCTTAGGCGCTCACCTAGCCGCATGGCGGAAAGACGCCCGATGCCCTTCTCACCCAAATAGGGCGTCGTCGCCCGGCCGGTGGCGATCGAGCTGTCGACCTCGTGTTTGCGCGAAGGGGTTCCGATAGTCAGGTAGTAGCGTTTCAGTTCGTCCATCGACATACCGTCCCCTGTATCGGAAACGGTTATGGTGTTGGCTTCGGCGTAACCGTCATCAAGGTTGGCAATGAAGTCTTCGATGGACTTGCTCGCCAGAGTTGGCGCGAATGATGCGCGAGCGTTGGTGGCGGTAGGGTCGAGGCGACTCTCGAGATCGCTGCGAAGGTCACTGAGCGCCTCGGCGCTGCTCGCCTCAAGAGCACGAGCACGGATCTTAAGATAGGAGTTGCGCCGAAGCGGGACATTGAATGCCAGCTCCACCCCTTTCCGAGAATGGGCGTCGATGGCATTCTTGATGAGTTCGTAGAACGCAATGATATCCGAGCTAATTAGCTCGGCGCCCAGCTCCAAGACTGTGCGGGCAGATATTTTGAACAAGTGGCCCCCTCGGTCGGCAATATCCAGGCAGAACTGACTGCTCTAAGTCCCAGCAGCTTAGCATCAAGCGAAGGTGTCAAGAACCTCCCTCTGACTTCCGGCCCAATGCCGGTGACTTTGCCCTCTACAGCTCTTTTGGCAGTGGCAATGCAAGGGTTGCCCGGGCGGCTACGCGACACTCATCCTGTCACTTGTGGCAGATCACACATCCTGCCGCGGCCTCGTCAATTCCGTAGACGTCATCGATCGTAGGCACAACATTGCCGGCGAGCGGGTTCACGCGGCGCCGCGCCAATAGTCGCGCGCGGCGCTGCTCGAACTCCCGCTCGATCTCGTCGACCCGCGCCGGGGCGCTGAGCTCTTCTAGGCCCTCTCCCTGGCTCCAGGTGAAGGGTGAGCCGTGATCGCGGGCGGACTTCTCATATCCCTTGGCCTCGTCGAACGCGTCGGGGTGCTCGCGCATCAATCGCACCCACTCGATTTTTTGCTGGAAGAAACAGAATGTGCAGCCGGAACGAGTCCGCCAGCGATAGTACTCGGGTTCGCCTAGGCCGGCGCTCTCGAGTGTTTCGATCACACCGGCCCTACTGATGCCGTCCTCTCTCAGAGGGAAGTGCACCTGCATGTTGCCATGGGTCGCCTGATAGCCCTCGCGACTGGGTTCATCAGCCCGGATGGCCACGTAGGAATGTACGACAACCCCCGCATCGAGGTCTTCACGCAGCCACTGCTCGAGCGGACGGAGCTTGAGCTGCCGCGTGCACCACCGAGTTTTGGGGGAGGGCAGGAAGTGATTGTATTCCTTAAGCCAGAAGTCGAAATCCCGGTCCGGATTAAGCCGGGTGATCGGTTTTCCCAGGAACCCCTCAAGCTTGTCGAGGAACGAATACACCTCTTCCAGCTCCTTGCCGGTGTCGGTGAAGAAGTATTCGAGATCAACCTCTGGCCGGGTCTGCCGCATATGGACGGCAAGGGCCGCGCTATCGCGACCCCCTGATATCCCAAGGATATGACGCTCACGCACCGCAATCGTCATGCTGGCTCCAATCCCTTGCCTTCGGAAAGGCGTTCTACGATGCGCGCAAGAGCGGCAAGCTCTACGGCCGGCCTCATGCCCTTTAGCCGAAGCTGCGCTATCAAGTCGTCTGCCGCTTTGTCTGCAGTCGCAAGCTCCTGTTTCGACACCTGGAAGGCATGGAAGAGTGGCTTCTCCTTGGGGTCCAACCCTACCATGACGGAAATGGCTTGCGAGGTTGGGGAGCGGCCGCGAACCGCGGCGAATGTCTCTGCCTCGCGAAAGCGCAGGCAGAGCTTAGCCATTTCGAACATGGCCTGCTCTTGCTCGCGGTCGGACCAGTTCCGCGGCGGCTTGTGAACGAGCAGGCTCGCCAATCCTTCGATGTCGCCGCTGTTTCCCTCGAAAGCGCCGGCGCGCATGATGAAGGCGTCGACGCGCAACTCTGCTGACACCCCCGACGCCGTAGAGGAGCGCGGCCCAATGCCCTCAAATGTCTTCGTGTCGACCCCAAGATGCTCGGCGAGATTCTTGCGGAGTTCCTCCAGCATTTTCGGATAGGCGGACTCTGCCTTGTTCAGTGCGGCGACCACGCTGACCCCGGGATCGGGTTCTCCCTCAAGCGCGGACGCGAGGTCTGAAAACAGCAGCGCTTCAGGGTCGCTGGCTTTCAACACGATGTCCCTAACCTTACGAACATTTTCGGCCAGCGTCTGAGTGCGCTGCGCCCACAGCGGAAGAGCATGAAAGCGCTGATAGAGCGCCGATGCGACCGGCAAGGCCTTCGCCTCAACGGGATTTGCCTCGGTCGAAAGAAGTGCGGCAAGCTGCTGGACGAACGCGTCATCCCGCTTGGAGCGCGAAATTCGGCGAAACTCGATGGCTGCCGGATCCTGCAGAATGCGGTCGGCGATGATATCGTCGATGGCGGGCTGGAAAGCGCCGTCGACATAAACCGCGACCGCGTTTCTATGCGCCAGCAGATACGACAATACCAGCACAGGCATGACCCCGCGCTTGATGCCATATGGCCGCGCGGCCCAGGTGTCGAAGAGTTCGGCCAGGTTGACCCGCTTCTCACCCAACACCGTCCAGGCAGGCTTGAGTGTCTTGCCCGCCCCGTCATCGGCAGGATCGGCGAAGCGCCACACGCCCTTATCGTCCTGCCGATGCAGCCCCAACGGCCGAACAATCGTCAGATAGAGCCCACGCTCGACCGGGAAGTTCTCAATCCCAAGGTCTGCCACATCCGACTTCGAAACCATGGCATGCATCAAGGTCCTCAGGCCTGCCATGGCGGCAGTCGAGGGCTTGTCCCGATAGAGCAACTCCGATTGGATGACGGGTGCGCTGCTGAAAGCTTCCGTTGCAAGCGCCGACGCCAAGACGGTCAGTTCCCCGCCATCGAGTTTCTTGCCGGCTGCATCCTTTGCTCTGTCACCGAATGCCCACCAGCGGGCCAAAGAGAAGGCCCTCAGCAAGTCGCTGCGAACAATTTCGGCGATCAATGATTTGCGTGCCGACAACTCTCGGCGGGCTATCCGATCACCCTCGAGCTGCGGATGCGTCTCTTCGATGCGGTCCAAGGCATAGAGGTCGCTCGCATGATCCCTTAGCAGATAGACCTGCTCGCTGGCGGCAACGCCAGCCAAGACGCCCAGATTTGCCAATTCGACGCTGAGCTGTTTGGCGGCGACCTTGACCGGCGCTTCAAAGCTTCGCGCATCGGGCAGCAGCATAATGAGAAGACCCGCCGACCGTCGCTTCGCTTTGGCCAATGACGCGGCGGTCCTTTTAGCCCACGCAGCGGGACTTTGTGGGCTCTCGTCGGCAAACTGAATGACGACATCGAATGTGCGCAGTGCACCGGTCGCGAAGTAGTGGCTCTTGGCTGCGATCGGTCCCACGCCAAGCCGTGAAGGCAAATCAGCCAGGACATCTGCGTCGAGCTTCAGCGCGACCTTGGAGATGGCCTCGTCGAGGTCGAAATCACTGCCGGCGAAGAGGGCATATCCGCCAAGCCGCGGCTGCCGAATGAGGATAGCCCGGTTGACCAGCTCGTCGATGGCCGCCGCGACGTCGGCCTTCTTCGCTTCTGGTGCGCAAAGGGAGAGGATGTCGTCGGCAACCGCGAGTCCGGAGCCGTTCCTGAACAACTCGACGACCGCTGCGGCCTTGGCGAGCTTGGCAGTCAGCGAGCCGTAGAGTGCAGCCTTCTCCACGGCCTCCATAGCAAGTGTCATCCGATTGCTTTCCGGACCAACAGAAAGCGCGCTGCCGAAATTTGCGACCAGGTAGTCCCAAAGCTGATCCGGCCCATACCAAGCGTTTCCGCCGACCTCGGTCCGAGCTAAGTGCGCCTGAAATCCGTTCGGTTCAGATGATGATAGAAAGCCGAAAACGCTTCGCTCGTTTTGTGCGAACCGTTGGCGTGACACCGGCCCCAACAAGAGCGCCGAAACCGGGTGCAATGGCCACGTTTGGGTGAGGATTTCCGTCAGCACCACGACATCGACCGGTCGACGGTGCGAGATCGCCTCCGCCGTCAGTCCAGCGATCGCTTTGGCGCTGGCCGGAGCTTGGTCACTGCCAATGGCGCGAGCAATGAGCGCCGCGACCTCATCGGCTTGCGCAACGAAGGGCACGTTCTGGTATCGGCCCTGAACCTTTGCCCATTCGTTCCGGCCAGTCCGGCTCAGCCGGTTGGCGTACTGCTCAAACGACTGATGCAGGATGCCGACAACCACCAGCCTACCGTCAGAGCGTGCTGCTCGCTCGGCGAGATCCTGCAAAATATGCACGTCGACGGCAGAACTCGTCGCATGCTCGAGGAACTTGCCGAGCTCATCGATGACGATCAGCAAACCGCCCCTTTGACGAGCACGCGCTTCTAATTGGTCGATAAGTGCTCGTTCGTCGCGCGCTGCATCCCGCGCCGCCTGAGTCCACTCAAATTGCTTTGCGGCCGCATCCGCCAACGCGCCCGCCAAGCTCGTGCGCCGGCCGGTCAGTGCAACCACATCCCACGAGCGTTCTCGGCTAGGAAACGCCGAGGAAAACTGCTCCGCCAAATCTTGCCCAACGATCCCTTCGGCGAGAGCACGCTGTTTCTTGTTGCCGGCGACCAGATTGGCAACAAGCAGCGCCGCACAAGATTTGCCGCCGCCATATGGGCCGGTCCAGGTGAAGGCGAACTGCGACCCATCGGCGATCCCCGCCAGCATGGCCAATAGCGACTTGCGGACGCTCGCCTGCAACACATACCCGGTGAGCGGCGGTGTTCCATTGAGATCGGTGTCGATCCGAGCGGACAGCGCGAACCGGCGTTCGACCTTGACGATGTCGGCAAGCTTAGTCATGCCGCTCTCCGCCCACGGTAACCGGCTTTGACTAGATCGATCTCGTCGATTTCCCCGAGACGGCCAGCCAGAGCGATCTGACGGAGTCCCGCCGTATCGGTCCACACCATTTTCCCGCCGGTGGCGTCCCCGATGCTCATCAGCCGTGCCACTAGGCTATCCTCGTCAAGCTTGAAGACGCGCCCGGGAGACCCGGGGTCATACTGCACCTGCTCTACGGAGAGGGTGGGGGACAACGAGTGCTGACGCTCCCAGAACTGCTTTAACACGAGCGCAAATATGCTGTTGTCCAGTGAAGGCTTCTGCCCACGGACAAATTCGAGTTGGCCTGTCGACCGCTGCTCGCGCAACAGGCCGAGCTCAACTAGCAACGGTTCTGCCGCGTCTTCCCCTGCATCGGAGTGACGGGGCGCATAGCTGCGCACGAACACTTCAACGTCGCGCTTGAGGGTTTCGGCGGTTGCCCTTGCGGTTGCACGGGCTTCGATGATCGCTGCCATGGCCCTAACGAGATCGTCCCTGGTAAAGGCAATCTGATTGAGCAGGTTGAACGCGTAGTAGAATGTCGTTGCTGCGCGCGGCTCACTCACGAGGTGTGCATGCATCAACCATAGAGTGGACGGATGCTCGAGGTATGGGTCGAGCCCGGTACCGTCGGTGAAGATCAACCGCCCTAGATCAGTGGCGTGAAGATGGGTGGGGCTGTCTCTCAGAATCTTCGTCGCCAACGCCCAATGACGCATCGAGAGCGCCATGTTCTTGCCGACACCGAAAGTGGCGATTGCGTTTTGTTCCTGAAATGTTCTACGATCGACTCCATCCGGGTCGGATGCGTGGTCGAACGCCTTCTTCAGCCAAAGAAGCCGAAGCGGGAAGGTCTCGTGGCCCGAAACGCGAATCGCGGTCGCCGGATCATGAAGGTCGTTCAACATGGAGGGGATGCTACTGGAGAGTGTCGCCAGTTGGCAATCCCTAGGGCGCCACTATTGCGGATAGCACCGCGGCCGCCTCCATGGCGTCCGCCTCGCTATTGTAGCGGGAGAAGTATAAACGGATAGTTTCCGTAGCCTCTTGATGAGTAAATCCCATCTCAAGTAGGACATGCGATGCGGTGATCTGCCCACTCGTGCAAGCTGATCCTTCGGAAATCGAGATACGATCACCGGCCTTCACTATTATCGACATAGCTCCATTACCGGGAAATCTCAGACTCAAACTTCCGGGTACCCGACTCGGCGCGGAAACATTCTCGATGAATTGCACTTGCCTGCTGCGCAACTCTTCGAGGAACAGAGTGGACAGCCTCCCTGAACGGGCGGCGTCCGCTACGAGCCGCGTCCTGGAGACCTTGGCGGCCGCGCCAAACCCGACCACGAGCGGCGTCGGTACGGTTCCAGGGCGCACGCCAGCCTCCTGACCGCCGCCGAACAACACCGGCAACGGCCGGAGAGAAGCGGCCGATGATATGAACAGCGCACCGATGCCCATTGGGCCGTAAATTTTGTGCGACGAAAGGCTCGCGAAATCGAACTCCGCACAGTCGAGAGGAAGTTTGCCAGCGCCCTGTGCAGCATCGACATGCACGAGCGCCCCCGCCGCACGGGCAATACGAACGACATCGGCAAGCGGTTGGATGGATCCCACCTCGTTGTTGACTGCCATCACCGACACCAAGAGTGTCTCAATGCCGACCAACCGTTCCAGAGCTGAAATATCGATGATGCCGTTCACATCAACCGGCGCTTCGATGATGCGGAAGCCAGCACTCCGCAGCGAACTCGCGGACGACAGCACACTCTTGTGCTCGATGGCCGATACGACAATGTCACGCCGCCCGATGCCACCTTCAAGCGCGGCGAGAGCAATGCCCCTTATCGCGATGTTGTTTGCCTCGGTCGCCCCGGACGTGAAGACGAGTTCCTGTGGATCAGAGCCGATGAGTGACGCGAGTTCCGAGCGCGCAGTCTCAACGGCCTGTGACGCCAACATACCGCTCAGGTGAGGTGAGTGCGGATTTCCGACCTGAGCATGCCACCAAGGTGCCATCGCTTCCATCGCCTCTGGCGCCAATGGTGTTGTCGAGTGACCATCAAGATATATCGGCATCGGCGTGTGTGACTCTGTCTTCGGATCAAGCTCGACCTTATCCGGAACGGGAAAAATTCGAAATCGGCCCACGGTCGAGGCCCAACCAATTTGCTGATAGGGTACTGGCGGAACAGGAGATGCGCATCCCCATGCCCGAAGGCAACGACGTCAGCGTCAAAGAAATTTACAAAGAGCAATACGCCCACTTCAGAGCGATGAACGACATCCTCTACAAGATTCCCCCGCTGTTCTCGGTGGCGATCGGCGGGTTGTGGTACTTCGCGGCATCCCAGGTCAAGACCGATCGGCTCATTGCCGTCGCAATTTTCTTGTTCGCGGCCGTCGTGAGTATCGCCAGCGTTTTCATCATGGGTCGCTTCAGCCAGGCCTTCAGCCTCTACATTACCAATTTGAACAAGCTCGACGGAGAGTATGCGGTCTCGATCAAGAACAAGGGCAAGAAATGGCCGCCCTCGACGGTGAAGATCATTCAGTTCCTGTTGTGGGTCGCGGCGGCGATTTCGTGCGCCGGGGTCATTTACGCCCTCGCCCCCCTGTTTTGTCCTCCCGCGCCTCCGGTTTTGCCAGCTCAACCGTCCTGAGCCGCGATCGCCGACACCACGTCTTCTATGTCCTCGTCGGACAGAAATGGTGCCTGAGCGAAAACGGTAGAGGCCTCGCCGCTCAGCCGCGCCGCCAGGTGCCCAAGGCCGAGCAGGTTCTCGGCACCCTTCGTCCCGAGGGCGATCTCTGAGGTTCCGACGCTCGCGACCTTGAGGATCAGCCGATTGCCGAGATTGTCACGCAGCTGAACGGGCATGACCCCGGCATCTGGCCGTTGTGCCGCAAAGACCAGGTGGATGCCGGCGGCGCGCGCCTTCACCCCGAGTCTGGAAACAATCGAGGTCACGGCACCCTTGTAATCCTCGGTCAGCATCCATTCGGCGAACTCGTCGTGGATGAGAAACTTCATCGGCAGCCGTGCTTCTGGCGCGGCCTTGATGTTGAACGATCGGATGTCGCGAGCCCCACTTTGCCTGAAGAGCTCGTATCGCCTGTCCATCTCGATGACGAGCCCTTCCATCATTTCGATGGCGACCGCTTGGTCAATGATGATCCCACCCTTCACATGCGGCAGCCGCTCTATCGCGGAGTAGTCGACGCCCATTTTCGGATCGATCAGATGAACGTGTACCAGGGCGCTAGGATTGGTCGCCGCGATGTCGAGGATCAGCGCCTGGATCAGCACCGATTTACCGCTGCCCGTCGCGCCGGCGATGAGCGTGTGCGGGTCGTGTTGTGACACGCCGGCGAAGGGTCCACCCAAGTTAAGGTAGAGAATCTCGCCATCCAGTTCGCGCAGACCAAGAAGGAAGCTCGTGTTGAGACCTGCGGCATTGCGGTTCAGGGCGCGGCGCTCCCAGAGATCCCACATCGAGACGATCTGCCGTTTTGCCCTCGCCACGCCCACCACGATCTCCCCGGGCAGCGGAGAAATGGAGATCACTCTCAGGCCATGCGTGGTCAGGAGCGCCGATTGTTTAGCCTCGATGTCTTCGACGCGCAGGCGATCACTGCCGACAAATCGCACCAAGGCGGCGTTTGGCGTCAATCGTATCCCCGCGATCTTGGCTTGCAGATTGTAACCCATAAGCGCGGTACGCAGTCGGCCGGCTGTGGCCTCGAGCCATTGTTCATCCTCATCAGCCGCCGACTGCACTTGTCCCGCCCGCCGGGACACCAAGTCGGCAAAGCTCTCACCGGCTGGTGAGACCGGTCCTGCCTCCTCCTGCTTCCCCTGATCAGGCGCGAAGGAGTGGCCAGCCGCAGCAGTAGCAGCCTCGCCGGCATCGGCAACGGGCGCCGTTCCGGCGCTCTCTTTGGTCCCGACCGGAATTGGCGTGGTTGATGTTGGAGGAGGGCCTGGCGGAGGGGCGTCCGGCTCGGGGTCGGCACCACTGGCCGGACCGTTCTTCGTGGTCCATCGAACGCGCGGCGCCGGCGCGCGAAATTCAGATGTCTCCCACGGCCTGCGATCTCCCAGGGCGCTTCTCATCGGCATCAACGGGTCAGAGGCCTCATAGGCCTTGATCAGTTGCCGCAAACCTTCGCGCGTGTAGGTCTCCTGCAGTCCCCGCACCTCAGTCACTTCGTCCTGATCGCCGGGGGAGCCACCCGCGTCTGCAGGGCCCGAAACGAAAATATGGGAGTAGCCCTTTAGATCGATCTCCACCGTGCCGTTGCGGATGCCATTCCTCACCTCCTCGAGCGAAAAGCTCGCGGTCAGAGCCGATGGTTCATCGAGCAGGATGTCGGCAAGGCGCGAGAGCCAGAGGTCACGGTCAAGCCGCCCCGGATCGCCGAAGAGCGCGTCCTCGATCCGGCGCATGGTCTGTCGCAACTGCTGGCTGGAATGACGTTTGGCTTCCGCCAAGCCATTTGACTCAACATACTTCGCTTCGGTCACAACAGCGCGAAGCCTTGGGCGCCCGTCGGGCCCAGGGTCGACGCTGAGCGCAAGGATGTCAGCAATCCCTTCTTCTCGCTGGCCCAGCCATTGCGCGTAGTCGTCAAGGAGGAACCAAGATGCCGGACGCTTCAACAGCTCCTCAGCAACAAGAGCCCGACTGAGAATTAGGCCGATCAACTCCCCCGCTGATACGCCCCGCTTGGCCGCACGCAGGATGACATCGCCAGAGATTGCCGTCGCATCGGCGATCATTCTCTCGGCAAGCGCGGATAGGCGATCGTCGTCAAGCCCGAGGCTGAGTTGATCCAGGCGGCGACGGACAAGCACCGGTAGCACGCGCAGGTCCGAGGTCGAGGACACCACCATGTTGCGGCCGTGCGTACGTTCCCGCCGATATCGAATAACCTTGATGCCCTGCGCCATGAGCTGCCGCTTGTCGAGAAGGTCGTCATACGTGGCGACCCACTCGGCCAAGCCGTGAACATCCTTGAACATGGCCTCCAGGCCATGGTCCTGCAGCGAAATCTGACGCGCGGGCAGATAATGCTCGTTGTCGCGATGCGACTGTTTGCGGATCACGGCCGCCAGAGCGTCGAGGTAGGACCAGCCGACCCGAGGTTGGCGGGGCGATACCAGATAGCTTGTTGCAGTGAGTTGTTCTTCTCCAACGACCCGGCGATACGACCACCGCGGCGGCACATGGTCGGCGATCGAGGGGTCGGTGTCGTCGTTGCGCGGGACGGAAAACCAGGCTTCCCTAGCCTGACGCGATACGACATCATGCAGGAACGCCACGTCCACGCTGCGCTCGTCAGGCGCCCGGCGCCCGGAGCTTCCTTCAAGCATTACCCCAATTCTGAGCTTCGACATGAAGTTGAGCGAGGTTTCACGGACGACGATGGCGTCGGGGTCGTTGCCTGACTGATCCAGGAGATCGGTATAGACCTTGTTGAGCTTCGAACGGTCTCGATGGCGGACGAGGACGTTGCAATGAACCTCGTCTTCGTGAACGGACCCTAACGCGTTGACCGTGGCCAAAGGCAGGCCAGCAGCATCGCAGTTGTAGAGCATTATGCTGAGATTGGCGCGCTCATGCGGCTGCAAGTCGAGGTAACGGCCGATCAGCCCGCGGATCTCACGAGCAGCCTCGGCCGGATCTACATCGGTGGATGCTTCCGAGGGGTCGCGAACCGGACGTTCCATGAAGCTGTAATCGTTGAGTGTGCTCGTCTCCGTCACGAGGACCGCTTCACCTCCGGTGAAACCCGGTACCGCCTCCGGATAGTAGGGGTGAGCGAGCTCGGACCGGAGATCGGCAAAAAACAGCCGCTGGTCGCCGAAATTGACTTCCTCCGCCTTGAGCAGGTGATCAATCAGGCCGCAGAGGGATCGCATCTTGACGGCCGTGGCGGCCATCCGCATCGGGTGCCAGGGTGCTACGATCGCAGCCGGCGTCGAGCCGGCAATCTGAACCGTCCCGATCCTGAGGATCGGTTCCCACAGGTCCCGCCGGTTTAAGTCACCTGGTGCCGAACTACGAAGTTGCTCGAGGAGCATCGCATACAAATCGGCCTGTTCGAGCTGAGGTGTTCCCCCCATGCCGTTCGTCCGCCAATCTTGGATGGCAGCCGAGTAGCCCACGACGAAGGCTGTCCATTTCTCGCCAAGGACCGCGCCGGCTGGCGGCGTCATACGCCCCCCCGCGACGGATGCCTTGATGGACCTGGGCAGAGCCTTGCTTAAGTCTTCGACATTGGTCGATCGTGGAACCAGCGATCCGGCGTCCTGGCGGAAAGAAGGTTGCAAAGTGCCAACGTCGGCGAGGGACACCGACTGCATCGCTCCCTTCTTGCTGACCAGCATGCGCGACACCTCGGCAATGCCGAAGGGGTTCTTTTCGAGCCTGGCCAGGTCATCGGGCAACGCCAATCCGATCGCGTCTGGCTCGGCCCGCCAGATCAACTGAACCGTGTTTTTCTCCGCACCCGGGCCGCTTCCCACTGTCAGAGTGAGATCGAACTTGATTTGAACGTTTGCGCGCGACGTCGAGACGTTCTCGCGGAACTTGCGGCTCTTGCTTGCGGCTTCGAGCAGCGTCTCAAACTCGAAAATGTGCGGCGTGTCCCAGCTGACCGCCTGGGGAAGAACCTGACGAAGGGCCTTGTACTTGAGGCTGAAGGCGCGAGCCACGTCGGCATTCATGTCCAGCCATTGCGTCTTTGTCCGGCGTGAAGACCGAATCTCGATCCGCCGAGGCATCCTGAGCGTGCCGAGCTGGGCAAAAAGCCGCTCGATGCTGCGGACCAAGCCATCGAGGAAATCCGTGCACTCAATAGGGCGTCCGTAGACGAACTTCTCCCATTTGGCGCGCAACTGCCTGTTGGCCGCCAGATCCTCCCGATGAGCCTCGAAGAACTCGCGGTCGTCCTCTCGCGATTCCTTGAGGGATCGACCCTTGAGATCGCTGAGATACGCCTTGTCCGGATCGCTAAGGCGATCGGGCCGCTCGTAGTCGAAAAACTGAGCCGTCTCTTCCGGAAGCTTCAACTTCTTGAGCTTAAGGCCCGAGAAGATGAGAAGGATATTGTCCTGTTCCCACTCGAGTTCAGCGAGTTTTTCCGTCGAATCGCGCCACCCGGCTGGCGAGTCGACGAATGCCTCGATCGTCGGATGCAACTCGGCGGCGATCTCGTCTCGAACCGTCTCGAACTGATCCCGCAGCTCGTCGGCTTCGATCGGCTGGCGGTTGGGCCGCTGCTTGGAAAGCAATGGTCGACGGTCAGTGATGAGTTTGTCGTAAAGGCGTCTCCAGCGGCTTTGCTGCTGCAGGTCCTTTGGCCTCTGCGAGCGGAAATATCCCGTGTCGCGCGGCAATTGAAGTGCGGGTAGCGCCCAGCCAAGTGCGTCCGCCACCGGTAGCGACATGTTTTCGATCGCGGCTCGCGTCATGGCAACGTAGTTGCTGAGCTGAGCGAGTGGCCAGTCGTCGACACTGGACAGAGCCTTGAGTGCTATGTGCCAAGCTTCGACGTGCTCT
Organism: Mesorhizobium argentiipisi (SeqCode); assembly: GCF_037179585.1. Classification (NCBI taxonomy): domain Bacteria; kingdom Pseudomonadati; phylum Pseudomonadota; class Alphaproteobacteria; order Hyphomicrobiales; family Phyllobacteriaceae; genus Mesorhizobium; species Mesorhizobium argentiipisi (SeqCode). The sequence goes on along the minus strand of NZ_JAPYKO010000005.1, from coordinate 186,850 downwards.
TCCGGCAGCCCAAGACCATCAGATGCAGGAAGCACCCAATAGGCGGGTCCTTCCTTGAGTTCCTTGGCGCCGATCAACGCCACATCATGCAAGGAGGCGCCCTGATCATCGTCGGTGTTCGCGATAAGAAGCGCGGGGCGGTCGCACTCAGCATGCCGCCACGCAACTGTTCGCTCATCGGTGATCACGGTATCCGGCAGACCCTGGCCATCGACGAGTGCGCGGGGCACAGCAATCTTGACTTGCGACTGGATTGAAGGGTCGGAAACCAGCTGGCTGACGATCGCGGCAACCTGCGGTCCGGTGAGGCGATCGAGCATGAAACGAGCGGTGCCGCTGTCGGCCCCGAGGCCCTGTAGGCGCTCTTGGAGCGCCGCAGCGCCTGCCGCGCCGATCAGATCGAGAGCGTTCATGCTCGCACCCCGCGGCGAAACGGATTTTCTACGTAGGCTGCCGAATCCGACAGCCGGTTGAGCAGCCCGAGGCTGATCAGCCGTTCCTCTAGCCGCCGCGCATTGTCGGAGAAGTCTTCCTGATCGGCTTTTCCGGCACCGATGATGCTCGCGGCCTGTTGATCTCCGATCACCAGTCCGTAGCGATCATGGAGGGCGGCGAGGAAGTCCTTGAACTCCATCCGCTCGCTGACGCAGCAGACAACGAGCGTCTTGAGCAGGCGGTCCGTCGGTGCGTAGCGCACGCGCCGGCTTGATCGACGCGAGCTCAATCCGATCTGCCGCGCCCAAGTCGAATGGACCTTGCCCACATGTTGCGCGTGCCTGGTCTTCGCCCTGCCGACCAGCTCGTCGATCAGGTCGCCAGGATTGCTCATCCCGGTCGGTAGGTCGTCGGGGTCCGGCCAGTCAAATTGGCGGCCCAGTACCTCCGCAGCGCTGAGAACGGCATCGTCCGACCCAACGGCAAGCTTCCACTCATGCGAGGTTTCGGCACTGCGCACGTAGTGCTCAATGGCAAGACCGGGCAGCGCATTGTTCGCTTGGAAAGAGTCCGCGGCGAGGTCACGGATCACGGTCTTTTTTGGCGATACGATCTCGCAGATCATCGTAATGGGCACCGAGTCGAGCAGCTCACGCGCCCGGTCAAGCTGGTATCGAACAAGATTGAGCCCGGTGATGGTTACGATGTGCGGCAGAGCGTCGAACACCGAAATCGGGCTATCCAGAATGGCGATCCAATCCTCGGCGAGCTGATCGAAGATCGGGTGGGTCGAGCAAGGCAAGTAGGCGCCTGGTCGATCACGCTCGGCAAGTTGTGGCTCGCCCTGTAGCGCGGCAACAAGCCGGTCGTAAACGGTTGGCTGCTCGAAGAGTTTTCCGACCAGTCGTTCCTTGAGCTCCGCGGCTCGTTTGGACCGGCACAGCATCAAATAAAGAACTTCGCCGGTTCGAGCAAAAAACCGTCTGTCGGTCGAAACACCGGACGCCGTGACCGCAGCATCCTCGTACAGCGCGCTTGGACCGAAGGGGAAAACGAACTTTGAACTCCAGCGTTTATTGCTGGCGCCTTCGATGGCGGACGACTGCAAGAACCCCACCACCGAAGCAAAATCGTCGAAGGAGTCGAAGCGGGCTCGGAGATAACTGAAGTCCCGGCTCTCGAGGCCGCCGGCGTTCTGTTCCATCAACTCCAGCCATTTGGTCCAGGCTGCATCGTCCGAGAGCCCCTCTACCCCGATGGTCAAAAGGTAGGGATTATTGAAGATGAGATTGCGCAGTCGCAACTGTGTCTGCGGACGATAGGAAAGGGCGTTGAACTCCCCTTCCGCAAAAGCGCGGCCGGCGACTTGCTCGGATCGGAGCACGCCAAGGAATTCAAGAAGTATGAGCCAGGGCGTCTGTTCGTCATGCAGGCGATGCCCCCAGATCGCTTCGTCGACCCAGAACGCTGGTCCCGTGCGATCCTCATGGGAAATAGGGCGTTTCAGGATCTCCATCATCAGAGCCTCACCGTGACGCTACGCGATGATGCACGGCCGTCAGAATTGAGGTCGATGAACTTGAGGACGATCCCGTCACTGCGATCGTCTCCATCAAGGACTCGCCGCCGTTCGACGGCGCTCAGCAGTCGTGCCTTGAACGCGAGAAGGTCCTCGTGGCACTCGAGCGAAAAACTCGTAGGCAGCGCGCCCTCCGCCACGCGGCCCAAGAACTCGAAGCGGGTCGTCGAAAGCTGCAATGTGACTTCAGGCGGATCATCACGCGCAAGCCGAACCACCAGCTTCATGCCTCCATCCCCGTCCCCGAGCAGCGCCACTTCCTCGCCAGCCCGGCGGGCGACGGACACGAATTCCTCCAGCAGAGGACTGGTCCTCGACTGCGATTGGCTTCCTGAACTTGCAAGGACCAGCTCGTCCTGGTTCTGGATCAGCATACCGGTGAACACCCGGTTCAGCCCGCGCACGAGCATGGGCATCACCTGCCGCGGCAATGCTCGCTTTTCGGCCAACGCGCGACTGGTCTCCAGATAGAGACCGGCGTACCGAAAGACGGTCAGGTCCCAGAGGTCCAGCGTATCTGCCAGCTCATCTGAGATGGTAAAGAACAACCGTTGACGCTGTCCGCGAAGGAGCCCCAGAAAACGGGCGACAGCGCCCGGATCGTCGCCCTCCAGGTAGGACTGTTGCGCCCGTTTATAGGCTGGCGTCTCACCGTAAACCTGATCGGTCTGCACCAGAGTTTTGTAGGTTTCGACCAGTGCCGGATCGTCGGCGCCGTAGACCAGCATATTGTCGACTTTGTTGCTTGTTTCCGAGCCGATGCCGAACAGGTTGAGTTTGCGAAAGGGTTCGGTTCTTTCTGCTCGGCTTGGTTTCAAGTTGCCGCCAAAGACGTTGCGGTAGGGACTGGCTCGCTCCGCGGTTCCCGCAGCTGCCAATTCGACAACATCCGTGCAGGCCATCAGTCCGTCCCGCGCGTCGGGATGGCCAAGAATGATGTTCGTGACGAGGGATAGAACCTGCCGGATGGTAAAGTGACCACCATTCTGTTCGCTGGCTTCGACCAGATTGCCAAGCCGTCGCCGGAAGAGACCGTTGTCGTGGGTTCCGACAAGCCGTTCGCGGTTCTCGCGGATCGGACAGGTTTCCCCATTCATCGCCGGACAATCCGCGCAGCCGTCCCAACCCGGGTGCAGCGTCACCGCATCGATCACCTGATCGATCATTACGGCGGCGGCAGACCGACTGAGATCCCTCAAATCGAGATTAATCGCAGCGTTCCCACTGCGGCCAACGACGAGGAGATTCTCCACCGCCTCGACAAGAGCGCTCGTCGTCTTGTCGCTGCCGGCGGTCTTCATCTTTTCCAGAAGCTGGCCATGATTGGCCGCCATCAGATAGACCCTGGGCGAATTGGGGTCGGCGACATCCCATGCCATTTGCTCGATCAGCGGCTTACTCTCGTCGGAGCGGAGCTCGCTTAGGTCCTTGACGACGATGAGTTGGCGAGACCCCAGACTGAGGCGCTGGATCTTCTCTCCGCCATTCCAATCTTCAATCGTGCCACCCAGCTCTAACCACACGCGTCGGCAGTGATAGGTCTTTCCGTCGCCGGCGGTGCCGGTGAGGATAATGGACTGGGATTCTTCGGACCTGAAATTGTCGACCAACCATGCCAAATGCTGCGCCGGCAGCTCGATTGGCTGCATCTTCAAGCGAGCCAAGGCCCGCTGAATGGTCTCGTCGTACATATTATCATTGGTCGGAATGGGTCCGTAGTTCCGAAGAAACCGGATCCAATTGTTGGTCGGCATGCGCTATCCCCCCAAGACTGCCGCCTCGCACTGACGACCGTCCTGGAATTCCAGCGCAGCCCCATGAAAATCAGTCAGTTGCAGACTACTGTAGAACTGGTGAAACGCAACAATACAACCCGAACACTGGCGAGGATCGCCTAATGAGGGCTGGCTAGAAAGCGTGTGACGATGATTCCTGAATCGGCCGGAGCCGCTCCCTACGGCATTTTCCTGCTGGCAGATGACTACCTGTCTGCCGCTCAGCTCGTTTTTCGAGATCCAAGAATCGGCACAGGGCCCGTGAGATTGATGACTTACCATGCGGCTGAGCTCTTCCTAAAAACCTACATGCGTTCCGCAGGGGAAACCGTCGATGCCTTGCGGGCCTTGGGCCATGACCTCGAGAAGATGGTCGTTCGTGCCAAATCGTTGGGTTTGAAATTGCCTCCGCAGATTTTAGCCCAGTCCCGCAAGCTGTCGGCAATAACGACTACGTGCGGGCACGCTACGTAGTGGTCCGAGAACCGACCGACATCTCCAACCAGAGCGTTCTTCGATACTGCCAAACGATCAGGTCGACCGTCATCGAGGGGCTCAACATGGACGAACAAGGCGTGCCTCAGGGCGAGCATTGGCTTGGCGCCCTGCCAAGTGACTACCCGGGACAAGCGCCGACGGCGGCGCCATGAGCAAAGGAGTGTCTCCAGGGGGCCATCGAGGTCCCAGAACCGAGCACCTTCTTCAAACGTTATCTGGTTCGAATTGTTGTCGATTGCGGCGCCTGGTCAAACATGAGCGATAGCAAGCCAACTTCGAACGAAAATGATCGTCTCGGCACGACGGCGGCTTTTCCGTACGATCGCATGACGGTCGAGCGGTTTCGAAAAACATTCCCGCGCGCTCGGTGGAACGATGATCTGAAGGCGTGGTTCGTCCCGGGCAAAACCGCGGCGCGGCGCTTCGATCGATGGCTCGAACGGGAGCGTTCTCAGACGGAAACGCACGCCGACGCCAAGGGCCGCGACGCCTTTGTCTTTGATCCCATTGGCTCGAAGTACCTTCGGCGCCTCGATAGTCATTTGGAAGTGGTCACGCCCTATTCCCGCACTGTCGTTGATGAGATGCGCCAGGTGCCGTTTGCCTCCTGGGATGCCGATCGCCGTGTATGGACGATCCCCTACCGGTCGTATGAAGCCCTGCACCAGCACTGGAATCGCATCGAGGAGGCTGCCAAGCGAAACGAGCCGGTCGAGCGCAAAAAACGCCGAGAAGCCAATCGCGGGTCTGAAAAAGAACGGGCCGCACGCGTGCACGCCACGGAACGCCGCCGCCGCCGCTATCCGCTTGATCCGGAAAACCTGCCGCCCTTTGGTCGGCCGGTGATGACGTCTAACTATGGCATAGTCGTTTTCTTGGGATCCGATGGCGAGCCGGTCGATCCTGAGATCATTCACACCTCTTACTCCGATGTCCCAATCTCATCCGATAGCGTCTGGGGGCGATGGCGCCCAGCTACACACGCCGAACTTGTGGCAACCTGGCCCGCGCGTCCCGGATCGAAGATTGAGGAGGGGATCTGGAGACAGCCCACGCTCGCAGAGTTGCGCGTGGCAAGAAAGACTGCCGGCAGCAGAGAGAGGCGGCGCTCGCGCGCCGGCGGCTAGGCGCGGCTGTTGAGATCCCGCTCGATCTGCCGCGCCGAGGCGATTATGTCATCGAAGCTCGGCGCCGCGCCGAAGTTCATGGCGGTTGTGTTGGCGTGGTCGCGCGCCAGCGCATCGACCATCCCGGGCACGGGCTCAATTGCGAAGCTCCCAGGCACTGCCGAGGTGAGATCATAGTCGGGACGATCGAAAAACATGCGCGCATGCCCACATGGGTGCCGCATCGAGACGACACCCTCGCACAACTCCACCGGCCTCGATCAGGACTAGTTCGCTGGCAGCGATGGTACCTTGAATCATCCAATCCTAACGTGTCGTCAGTCTAGCAGCCGGTGTGCCTTAATTGAGCCATAATTAAAACGACACTAAGTAGGTGAGGAGTTTGAGCGATGCCCCTGAGCCTTACAAATGCCGAAGCGCGCGGCCGAACCTATGCGGCTGCTCGCATGATGGCCGGCCTCGACCAAGCCTCGGTTGCTGTCGCCGCTGGTGTTTCGGCTGCCACTGTCTCCAATGTAGAGCGGGGTCGAGAAGGCCGACCCGACACCATCAAAGCCATCAGAAAGGCCTTGGCCCGACAGGGTGTGCTTGTGAGCTTTAGTTCCAACAATGGGTTGGCGTCCGTCGCCATCTCATTTGCAGCCGAGGAAGAAGAGGAAGAGTGATGAGGTACTTCGGAGAGTTCAACCGTGTCGTACGCGATAACATTCGCATCGCGGCGCGCAGGTTGCGGCGCCACGGCGTCAACGCACGGGTTCTGCCCCACAAGACGTCGCTCGTGATCGAGCGGCCACGCGGCATGTCCTGGTCTGACTTCACCAATGCCGTGGGCGCTGTTCTGCAGCCTAAGCGGGGCTCTGTCATGCTCTCCAGCGAGACCACCGGCAGCACCTTTATCTGCAACAACCGTGGCAATCGCCCGGGTCGCTTTATCCGCCAATAGGGCAAGTGCCCCGTCGAGTGCCGCCGGCGAAAGGCATCATCGCGCAAAGCTGGGGATTTGGTCCTTTGCCGCTTGCGCGCTGCGCCGGGCAAGGGTGGCTGCGCCGCGGCCTCCTGTTCGCGCGACCCGGCACAAACGCCGGCTTGCCGGCCGCGCCCTTGCCCGCCTTGCTCTTCGCGGCATCCGGTTCCTGCACCGAAAATCCGGGGCGGAATCGAAGGACGGGAGCGCGACGAGGGCGCGAGCAAGAACGGAAAAAGCAGAGCTGGAAGAGCTGAAGGACAAGGTGCTCTGCGCCGCGGTGCTCGAGCGCGCGGGGTTCGCGCTCGACGTCAAGGAGAGCACGCGCAAGGCAATGAAGTTTCGGCTGTAGCGATCATCATCGTCATCCATGACGGCAGAGCTGGTTCGATCCTCTATCGGACGGCAAGGGGGACGTCTTCCGTCTTGTCGAACATCTCGAGGGCGTGCCTTTCATAGTGGCCATGAATGAGGTCGCAGGGCTCGTCGAATTCGTCTCCACCACGCCTGTATGGGATCGACAATCCCGCGAGCGGGAGCCCGAGCTGTCGATTCCAGAACGCTGGCAGGCGCGGCGCAAGCAGTGGCGCGGATCAGCCACCTGACGCTATCTCACCCAGGCGCGCCGTCTTGCCGAATCCGTTCTTCGAGCCGCGATCGCCGCAGGCGCGCTGCGGGAAGGCCCTCACGGCAGCATGTGGGCGGCGCATAGAGATGCAGATGGAATCGTCACCGGATGGGAGGAGCGTGGACCGGACTGGCGCGGTTTTGCCACCGGCGGGTCCAAGGTGCCGCGAGCATGTCGTTCGATGTTCCCCGTGACACCCAGCATCGAGACACTGCCCCCCGTGTGCCGGGTTTTTTCCGCGGAAGCCCGAACGATCGCAGGATTAACTTGGGTCTCGACCCCGCTGCCGGCGACAATCCGATCACGACAGCCTATTCAGGATGCCTATATGTGGGGCAGCGACACCGATCCCCGATGCGGCCGAGACCAACAGTGGCACGTATCAGCGTTCACTATTTGTACTGAAAATGTCGCATAAATGGCAGACTGAAACTGACATTATGTCGACCAGTTGTGCGGTAATTAATCAATACGGCGGTAGGTCGGCGCCAGTCTGTTGGCGTTTTGCGACAGGAGGCTTCAGCCTCCGTATATCAGCTCATTTCGTTTGGGCGTCCGGGATAATAAAGAAACGCACCTGGGAGCTCATTTGTCCTCCACGGTTCAAGAACGGGCGCCAAAGCGCCGCGATCGAAGTGATCCCGGAGCCAGCATTCATATAGATGGATTATGCTGACGCCCTGACGGCAAGGCATTTGCTTGATCGATGGTGAGAACACATCGCTGACCGTTTTTAACGGCGCCAACCACCGCAATCAGATCCACATTCACGTCAAGTCCCTGGTCACTTTTCTGGTCGGTCTCAGTGTTTTGGAGGGGTCGTATTCCATTGCGTACAACTTGGTCCGCCGCTTCCATCGAGGCTGGTCAGTTCAACTTCGACGAACGCGGACTGCCTCCCACCAGCCGTCAACGTCTCCCGCGACGTGAAAACTTGCTCTTCGCATCCGCACAAAATTATGCCAAACGCCCCCCGGCGTAGTTGACCTTAGGGAGGAGATCCGATGAGCGCGACACGTAAAATCAAGGCCCTGACACCGCCCGACATCGTGTCCCGCAAGGGCGAGACCCCGCTGGTCTGTCTCACGGCCTATACGACACCCATGGCGAGGCTTGTCGATGGTGTCTGCGATATCGCACTTGTCGGCGATAGCGTCGGTATGGTGCTGCATGGCTTGCCGTCTACGCTGGGCGTCACACTCGACATAATGGTCATGCATGGGCAGGCGGTGCGCCGCGGCCTCGAGCGGGCCTTGATGGTCGTGGACATGCCGTTCGGGTCATATGAGGAAGGTCCGGAACAGGCCTTTCGCAATGCCGCCCGGCTGATGGCGGAAACCGGCTGTGCTGCAGTCAAGCTCGAGGGCGGCGACGGCATGGCAGGCACGATCCAGTTCCTGGTCGCCCGCGGGATCCCGGTGATGGCGCATGTCGGCCTGACCCCACAAGCGGTGAACACCTTTGGTGGCTACAAGGTCCAGGGGCGTGGCGAGGATGCGGAACGGATCTTGCGCGATGCCACTTCAGTTTCGGAGGCTGGGGCGTTTGCCATCGTGCTCGAGAAGGTGCCGTCGCAACTGGCTAGTAGAATTACTGCGGACATCGCCATTCCCACCATCGGTATAGGCGCCGGGTCAGCCTGTGACGGGCAGATCCTGGTGGTCGACGACATGCTTGGCATGTTCACGGACTTTCGGCCGAAATTCGTAAAGCGCTACGCTGAACTTGGAGAGCAGGCGGAAGCCGCGATCGCGGCCTACGCGCGAGACGTGCGTGAGCGACGCTTTCCGGGTGCTGAGCACGTCTTTGGGAATGGGCCCAAAGCGATCAAGGGTGGAGAGCCGGCATGAGTGTACCGATCGTCAGGACTGTGCCAGACCTTCGCACCGTCGTCGCGGGATGGCGTCGCGAAGGCGCCACATTTGCGGTGGTACCCACAATGGGTGCCTTGCATGAGGGGCATCTCAGCCTGGTACGGGCCGCGCTCGAAGGGCCGATCGCGTGATTGTGACGCTGTTCATCAATCCAAAGCAGTTCAACAGCACGGCCGATCTCGTCGCCTATCCGCGTACCGAGGTGGAGGACGCTGCAAAGCTCGGCACCATTGGTGCGCATCTGCTCTACGCGCCGGATGCAACGGAAATATATCCCGACGGTTTTGCCAGCACCGTCTCGATCGGTGGCGTCAGCGAGGGTCTGTGCGGCGCGTTTCGGCCAGGTCATTTTGATGGCGTCGCCACTGTTGTCGCAAAACTATTCCTTCAGACCAGCGCCGATCTTGGTTTTTTCGGGGAAAAGGATTTCCAGCAGCTTCATGTGGTGCGGCGAATGGCACGAGATCTGGATATTCCGATCACCATCGTCGGCTGTCCGACGGTTCGCGAAGAAGATGGGCTGGCACTATCCTCGCGCAATGTGCGGCTGACACCGGCCGAGCGACAAGCTGCACCGAAGCTTGCATCGATTCTGCTCGAAGCAGCCGAGCAGATCGCTGACGGAGCGCCGGTGAGCCCAACACTCTCGGACGCGCGCGCCGCCATCCTTTCGGCCGGCTATCGCGAGGTGGAATATCTGGAATTGCGGTCGGACGCCGATCTCCGGCCTCTGAACGCACTTTACTGCCCCGCGCGCCTGCTCGCCGCGGCATGGCTCGGCAACACACGACTGATTGACAATATCGAGGTTATGCCCCTGCCAAACGTGGCTGCTATCTCAGGCGAACCGGACTTGGCGTGACACGCCCGGCATGCGTCTTGATCCATCGCGCGATAGCCCGTCTGATAGGCAGCACTTGCGGCTGGGTCATTGGTGGAACGGCAGCAATGGCCCCGACCGTCCCGTCAAGGGAACATCGTGACCCCAACCGGCCATTGTCGGCGCACGACGGGCTTCCAATCGAACTTCCCCACCTCAAACTCCGCTCATCGGGCGCGTCGTCCCCGTTCGCTTCAGGCGGCCGGCGAGGATGCTGAGCTCCCCATAGATCCTGCCTGCATCTGGATGCCACGACCGCACCGCCGCCTCCTGCTGCGCGACGATCCGAAGGTCGCCGCGTGCCGCCGGTCCGGTCAGCGCGGCTGCCGGGCCTAGCTTTGTGATGTTTTCCGTCGTCGCGGAAAGCAGATGGGCATTCAGCTGTTCAATGATCTCTTGTGGAATGCCGGCTCGCGCCCAGGCCTCGCGCGCCACCGCTTGCAGGACCACGGTGAAGTTGTTCGAGAACACGGCTGCGGCGTGGTAGATCGCCTTGTATTCGGAGTTGAGTGAAAACGGTTGCCCGCCGATGCCGCGCACAAGGGCCTCGACAGCCACTATGGCGTCGGCATCTCCATCGATGCCACAGAGCGTCCCTTCAAACTGTCCGACGGCGATTGCCGGGTCGGCAAATGTCAGCAACGGATGCACGCTGGCTAGGCGCCATTCCAGGCTTCGCAAGGGCTGCATCTCGGCGGCCGGCAGGAAGCCGCTGCAATGCACCGCGATGGAGCGCCTGCTTGAGGCCGACTCCGCAAGCAGGGAAGCCACAGCTGCGATTTGCGTATCGGATACAGTGAGGAACCAAAAATCAGCCGGTCGCATGTCTGCAATCGCAGAAACGGCGGTTCCCGCGCCGATAAACTCCACGGCGAGGCCGGCGGCCTGTGCAGTGCGGCCGGCAACGTCCTGGACCTCGTACTCGCCAGCCATGACGATTCGGCGCATAAGGGTCTGGCCGACTTTGCCAGGTCCAACAAGGTTGATCTTCCGCTTCGTCATTTTCGCCTCGTTCGACAACCCGCCGAATGGCTGCACGGTCGGTCGTGGCATGATAGGCCGAAGCTTTTCCCGGAAAGGAGAGGCGTGTTGCCCACGGCAGCCTTTGCAGCGTTGACGTTGACACTGATGCTGAGGGGCGCGAGTGTCTCGGCTTGCAGCGATCGCCACCCTACAGGCATTTCGCCGAGGAGTTGAAGTGATATTGGGATCCCTCCCGATTTGATGGACGCAAAATTTTCGCAAAGGCTAGATCATTCGGCGGAATTCTTCCGAAGTTTCTCCAAGACGAACCGCTTGCCTTCGAGCACGCTCTCTTCGAGCGACCTCGCATTCGCCAGATGCGCGGCGATGGCGCTGGCCAGCATGCAGCCCGTCCCGCGCATCGTTCCAGCAAGACGAAGCGCGTCGAAACGGACGGGCTCTTGATCGGGACGCATCAAAATATCTGTTGATCGCGGTCCCGTCGCGTGGCCACCCTTGAGCAACAACGCCTGCGGCCCGGCTGCAAGCAATCTTTTTCCCTGCTGGAGCGCGTCATCATCGTCCGCTGCCAGTTCCGATCCGACAAGGGCCGCCAGTTCGATGAGATTTGGCGTGACGAGTCGGCAGAGCGGCATGAGATCCCGTTTCATGGCGCCGATCGCGTTCGCTTCCAGCAGTGGCCTGCCCGAAGAGGAAGCCAGTACAGGGTCGAGTACAGCCGGTATCCATGGATATTCGCTGAGCACGGCCGCGACCGCGACAATGACCCGCCCCGTTGAGAGCATGCCGATCTTGATGGCCGACACCTTGTTGGCCCGCAATGCTGCGCGCATCTGGTCGGCGACCAGCCCGGGTTGCTGATGATGGATTGCGATGACGGCATCGTGGGTCTGCACCGTCACCGCGGTGACGGCAAGGCAGGTGCGCACGCCGACGGCAGAGATCGTCTCGATATCGCGTGCAACGCCGGCACCCCCGCTGGAGTCGGATCCCCCGACGACAAGCACGTGCGGCTCTTGCCTTAGCGCCATCGGTTTGTCTTCTCGATCCATTGTTGCGTGCGCGCTTCGGGATCGGCATTCAGCGTAATGTCGGTGACCACTGCCGCGCAGTCTGCGCCAGCCTCGAAGACACCGTCGAGCCGGTCAGGGTTGAGGCCACCGATGGCAACCAACGGAATCGGTGCAACTTGTCGCTTCCACGCGCTGATCCGTTCGAGCCCTTGCGGCGCCCATTTCATCTTCTTGAGGCTAGTCGGATAAATGGGTCCCAGCGCCACATAGTCCGGCTCGGCCGCCAGCGCCGTTTCCAGTTCGGTGTGATCGTGGGTCGAAAGCCCGAGCTTCAATCCGGCGTATTTAATCGCCAGCAGATCGGCCGCAGCCAAATCCTCTTGACCGAGATGGACGAAGTCGCAGCCTTCCTCGATGGCCAGCCGCCAATAGTCGTTGATGATCAGTTGGCAACCATGGACCGTGCAGACGTCGCTCGCGCGGCGGATTTCCGTCCGCAGCGTGGCCTCATCCCTGTCCTTGATGCGCAACTGCACCAGCTTGACGCCAAGTGGCACCAGCCGTTCGATCCATCCGGCCCTGTCGACGATCAGATAGAAGGGATCGAGCTTCATGAAAGGGCCGCCCTGCCGAACGTGGGCGTCGACGGCATGGCGACATAGCGCGGTTCGAGCATTCCCGAGCAGAAAGCCTCACGTCCGGCATCTACCGCTTTGCCGAACGCACCCGCCATGCCGACCGGATCGGCTGCCTTGGCAACCGCGGTGTTCAAGAGCACGGCGTCAAAGCCAAGTTCCATGACGGTTGCCGCGTGCGATGGCCGTCCGAGCCCCGCATCCACAATCAGCGGGACGCCGGGGAAATGTCCGCGCATCGAGCGCAGCGCCGGGATGTTGACCGGGCCGAGCGCGGAACCGATCGGCGCGCACCACGGCATCAGGACCTTGCAGCCCGCGTCCAGCAGCCGTTCGGCAACGACGAGGTCGTCGGTGGTGTAAGGGAAGACCGCAAAGCCGTCTTCGCACAGGATGCGGGCGGCTTCGACCAGGCCAAACACGTCGGGCTGCAGCGTATCATGGTTGCCGATCACTTCGAGCTTGATCCAGGACGTGCCGAAGACTTCGCGCGCCATTTTCGCGGTTGTGACGGCTTCTTTGGCGGAATGGCAGCCGGCGGTGTTGGGCAGGACGTGGACGCCGAGCGACCGGATCAACGACCAGAACTTCTCGCCAGCCTTGCCGCCTGCCATTTCCCGGCGGAGCGAGACGGTCACCACTGACGTGCCCGATGCCCTGACAGCGTCGGCGAGGATGGCCGGTGAAGGATATTGGGCGGTGCCGAGAAGCAGGCGCGAGCCAAGCGTCGTTCCAAACAGATCGAGCATGGCGCTAGCCTCCCTGCATGGGCGACAGGATCTCGATCCGATCGCCGTCGCTCAACAGGAATTCTACCCGGTCGGCTTTGTGCACGAGGTCGCTGTTGACGGCCGTCGCCAGCCAATCGCCCTCATAGTCGAGCGCTGCAAGCAGCTCCGCCAGCGTTGTGGCGGCACTCTCAAGCGCTTCGCCGTTGACGATCAGTATCATGTGCAAGTTCCTTGGATTTGTCGTGATCGAAGACAAGATCGGCGGCCAGCCGCGCCATGGCGGGCGCAAGAAGGAAACCATGGCGGTAGAGCCCGTTGATCGCGACGCCATTTCCACATGCTTCGACACGCGGCAGATTGTCGGAAAAGGCTGGACGAACTCCGACGCCGGTCTCGACGATACCGGCCTCGCCGAAGGCCGGGTGGAGCGCGCAGGCCGCGCTCAGAAGTTCCATCATCGAACGGACCGTGACCGGACCGCTGTCATCGCTCTCGATCATCGTCGCGCCGGCCATGAAACGGTGATCGGGGCGCGGCACCACATAGAGCGGAAAGCGCGGATGCAGCAGCCGGACTGAGCGCGACAGCGAGATATCGGGTGTGTGCAGGATCAGCATTTCGCCGCGAACGCCGCGCAGCCTCTCATCGCCCGCCGCCATTCCCATGCAGTCGATCTCGCGGTCGAATCCGGAAAGCTGCCGGGCGTCCGTGGCAAAGCGGAAGTCGACGCCCATCGCGACAAGCTTTTCGTGAAGCGCTGCCATCGCAGTGCGCGGGTCGAGATGCGCCTCGCCGGCGAAGAACAGCCCGCGGCGAAAACGGCCGGCGAGGTCGGGCTCCAGCCGCGCGATTTCCTCCTCATCGATCCAGCAATAGCTTGAGGTGCGGCTTGCGAAGCGGTCAAGCTCGCCCGCATCCCGCGGCGTTGCAACAACCAGCGTCCCGGCCCGCGTCGCCTGACCTGGCAGCACTTGATCCCACCATTCGGCGGCGCCGCGTCCGAGGTCCAGCACGGGCTGCTCGGCGCTTTCGCGCTCGCACCAGGGCGCCAGCATGCCACCGGCGAACCACGATGCGTTGCCGCCGAGACCGGACCGGATTTCGGCGACGGTGACTGCCGCGCCACGAGCCGCGAGTTCGAAGGCCGCGGTGAGGCCGGCGACGCCGGCCCCCTTGACCAGCACCCTCATGACGGCTCGGGCACCTCGGGCGTGGTGTCACTCACCGGCATATAGAGATCGCCGCCCGCGCGGTATTTTTCCGCCATCGCCGCCATCCCCTCCTTCTGCGCTTCGGCACGGATGTCGTGGGAGATGCGCATGGAGCAGAATTTCGGCCCGCACATGGAACAGAAATGCGCGACCTTGTGCGCTTCCTTGGGCAAAGTTTCGTCGTGGAACGAGCGCGCGGTCTCCGGATCGAGCGACAGGTTGAACTGGTCTTCCCAGCGGAACTCGAACCGCGCCCGCGAAAGCGCGTCGTCGCGAATCTTCGCCGCAGGATGGCCCTTGGCGAGGTCGGCGGCGTGTGCGGCTATTTTGTAGGTGATGACGCCGGTCTTGACGTCGTTGCGGTCCGGCAGGCCGAGATGTTCCTTCGGCGTCACATAGCAAAGCATGGCCGTGCCGAACCAGCCGATCATGGCGGCACCGATTCCGCTGGTGATGTGGTCGTAGCCGGGCGCAATATCGGTCGTCAGCGGTCCAAGCGTGTAGAAGGGCGCCTCGCCGCAGATTGCGAGCTGCTTGTCCATGTTCTGCTTGATCTTGTGCATGGGAACATGGCCGGGCCCCTCGATCATGACCTGGCAATCCTTGGCCCATGCGACCTTCGTCAGTTCGCCGAGCGTCTCCAGTTCGGCGAATTGTGCCGCGTCATTGGCGTCGGCGATCGAGCCCGGACGAAGGCCATCGCCGAGCGAGAAGGACACGTCATAGGCGCGGCAGATGTCGCAGATTTCTTCGAAATGCTCATAGAGGAAGCTTTCGCGGTGATGGTGCAGGCACCATTTCGCCATGATCGAGCCGCCGCGAGAGACGATACCCGTCACCCGGTCAACGGTCAGAGGGATGTAGTGCAGCCGCACGCCGGCGTGGATGGTGAAATAGTCGACGCCCTGCTCGGCCTGCTCGATCAGCGTGTCGCGATAGACCTCCCAGTTGAGGTCCTCGGCGATGCCGCCGACCTTCTCCAGCGCCTGGTAAAGCGGCACCGTGCCGATCGGCACCGGCGAGTTGCGTACGATCCATTCGCGAATATTGTGGATGTTGCGGCCCGTCGACAGGTCCATGACCGTGTCGGCGCCCCAGCGGATCGCCCAGACCATCTTTTCGACCTCTTCGGCCATGGACGAGGTGACGGCGGAATTGCCGATATTGGCGTTGATCTTGACCAGGAAATTGCGACCGATGATCATCGGCTCGCTCTCTGGATGGTTGATGTTGGCGGGAATGATAGCGCGTCCGCGAGCCACCTCGTCGCGTACGAATTCTGGCGTGACGAAATCCGGGATCGCGGCACCGAAGGCCTCGCCGTCTCGTTGCAGCTTGCCGCGCAGCATCTCGCGGCCAAGATTCTCGCGAATGGCGACGAACTCCATTTCGGGCGTGATGATGCCGGCGCGGGCATAGGCAAGCTGAGTCACAGCCTTGCCCTGCTTGGCCTTGAGCGGCCGGTTGCGAATGGGAAATTCCGGCGTCAGGCGCTCACCGGTCGCAAAGCCGTTGTCCTCCGGCCTGACATGGCGGCCGTCATAGGATTCGACATCGCCGCGCGCCACGATCCAGTCTTGCCGAAGCCGGGCAAGGCCGGTCTCGATGCTGGTCTCGATAGCGGGGTCGGTATAAGGGCCGGACGGATCGTAAACCGTGACCGGTGGCTCACCGGCGGTCGGGTGGACGGCGATCTCGCGCATCGGCACCCTGATCTGCGGGTGGATGGCGCCGGGCTTGTAGGTTTTCCGCGAGGCGGGCAGCGGTCCCGTCGACACGGCGGGGGTCAAGGCATTCATTTGAGGCTCCTTTGCTCATTTGCATTGGAGACCCAGTTCTGTGCCGGAAGGATGAAAAGACGCTTCGATCTACCTGCTTAAGACAGGTCTTCGGGCATGAACTCCCGCAAAGCGCTTGCACCGTCCCTACGCCAGTATGAACTGGATCAGGTTCAACGGGTCACTGCGCCGCGAAAGCCAGCAGTATCTCAGCCCCTTGCCGGGACTCCCCTGGTGAATGCGTCGAATTGAACGGGACCGTCACCTTTTGTCAACCGCATTCGGTTCGCGGGGGGAAATCGCCGGCCGACAAAATCCGCCCGGCTGATCGGTGGGGCCGGGCGCTCCGGCACGAATTCACCCAAAATTAGGCATCTGCCAATACAATCGGTGGTTTAGTGCCAACAAGCAATGTTGCTTGCTCCTGAACCGGAGAACGCTGCTTGGTCACGAAATCATCGAAACGAAGTGCCGAGGCGGCGGACCAGGCGGGAATCACAGCGCTGTCGAAGCTGGCCGTTGCTGCTTACGAAGACTTGGAGCGCGAGCTCAAGGCCACCATCGCCACGCTCGAAGCCCAGGCCAGGCGCTTCGAGACGGCAATCGACAACATCTCGCAAGGCATCTGCTTTTTCGACGTCGCTGAACGGCTGATCCTGTGCAACCGCCGCTACGCCGAGATCTACGGCATCTCGCCAGGAAAGCTGCAGGCGGGCATGACACTTGCCGATATCATCGAACACCGGGTCGCCGCAGGGACATCTGCGATGGAGAGCGAGGCCTACCTCGCCTTTGCCCGTTCGATCAACTCAAGCAACGGTTCGACCAACTGGACCGCCGAGCTGAACGACGGCCGCACCATCCAGATCATTCATCAGCCGATGCCCGACGGCGGATGGATCGCCACGCATGAAGACATCACCGAGCTCGCCGCCAGCCGCGTGATGGTCAGCGAGCGTGTTTCGCTACAGGCGCTGATCGACTGGGTTCCCGACTATCTGTGGGTCAAGGACACCGAAAGCCGCTTCGTCGTCGTCAACAAGGCACTTGCGACTGACCATGGCCGACATGACCCGAGCGAGATGATCGGCCTCAGCGATTTCGACCTGCATGCCCCAGAGCTGGCCCGGCAATTCCGCGCCAGCGAGCAGGCTCTGCTGCGCGGCGGCCAGCCGATGATCGACAAGGAGGAATTCATCGTCGACGCCTCGGGCGCGGGCAAATGGATGTCGTCGACTAAGGTGCCGCTCAGGAACGCCGAGAACGGGGTCTTTGGCCTGGTCGGCATTGCCCACGACATCACCCAGCGCAAGCTGGCCGACGACCTGCGCAGCGGCCAGGCGCATATATTGGAGATGATCGCGACGAGCGCGCCGCTGGAAGAAGTGCTCGAACGGCTCGTGCGGCTGATCGAATCGCAGCTTAGCGATATCTTCGGCTCCGTGCTGCTGCTCGACGCCGACGGCGCCCATCTGCGGCACGGCGCGGCGCCCAGCCTGGCAAAGGACTACACCGACGCCATCGACGGCATCCGCATCGGCCCCAAGGTCGGCTCCTGCGGCACCGCCGCCTACCGGCGCGAGCCTGTCATCGTCATCGATATTGTGAGCGATCCCTTGTGGGAGGATTTTCGCGATCTGGTGAGGCCCTATGGCTACCGTTCCTGCTGGTCGACGCCGATCCTGTCGCATACCGGCGTGGTGCTCGGCGTCTTTGCCATGTATTCGAAGACGGTGCGCGAGCCGACAAAGGCCGAGAGCAATCTCATCGATTTCACCACCCGCATCGCCGGCATTGCCATCGAGCGCAAGCTTGCCGAAGACCGCATCCATTTCATGGCCAACCACGACACGCTGACCGGGCTGCCCAATCGCGCCCTGCTCGGCGACAGACTCTCTCAGGCCATCCTTTATGCCCAGCGCTACGGCCGCTGGGTGAGCGTGGTGTTCATCGATCTGGACAATTTCAAGCTGGTCAACGATACGCTCGGCCACAACGCGGGAGACCTGCTGTTGAAGGCCGTCGCCAGCCGCATGGTCGAATGCGTCAGGGCGACCGATACGGTCGTGCGGCTGGGCGGCGACGAATTCGTCGTCGTCCTGTTCGACCAGGAGCCGAATGCCGAGCTTGTGGCCGAGACTTTGCAGAAGATCCGGGCGGCGGTCGCCGAGCCAGTTCATCTTGGCAAACATCATCTGAGAACGACAGCCAGCATCGGCGTTGCCAACTATCCGGATGACGGCGCAACCGCTGATGCGCTGCTGGCCAATGCCGATGCAGCGATGTACCGCGCCAAGGAGCTTGGCCGCGACAATGTCCAGTTCTATGCGCCCGAGTTCAATTCGAGCGGCCATGAGAGATTCCTGCTGCAGGAGGAATTGCGCAATGCGCTGGCACGCGGCGAATTCACGCTGCTGTACCAGCCGCAGGTCGACCTTCGCTCCGGCCATGTCTTTGCTGTCGAGGCGCTGATACGCTGGAAACATCCGAGCCTGGGGCTAATCTCGCCGATAAAGTTCATCCCGTTGGCCGAGGAGACCGGCCTGATCGTGCCGATCGGTGACTGGGTGCTGCACGAAGCCTGCCGGCAGAACAAGGCCTGGCAGGATGATGGCCTGCCGCCGATGGTGGTGTGCGTGAATGTGTCGGCAAGACAGTTCAAGGAAAGCAATCTGATCAATCGCGTGGTCAACGCGCTGAAGGACTGCGACCTGGAGGCGAAATATCTCGAGCTCGAACTGACCGAGAGCCTGATCATGCAGAATGTCGACATGGCTGTGTCGACGATGAACGCGCTGCAGAGCCTCGGCGTGCAGATCTCAATCGACGATTTCGGCACCGGGTATTCGAGCCTCAGCGCACTGAAGACTTTTCCGGTGGCGCGGCTGAAGATCGACAAGTCCTTCATCAACGATCTCGTTACCGATGAGAACGATCAGGCTGTCGCCAGCGCCGTGATCTCGCTTGGACAGAAACTCAATCTCAGGGTCATTGCCGAAGGCGTGGAGACGAACGACCAGGTGGCGTTCCTGCGCAAGAACAATTGCGACGAGATGCAGGGCTATCACTTCAGCAAGCCGGTCTCCGCCCAAGGCATCGCGAAATTGCTCAACAAGGAGCAAGGCGGTCACACGTCGATGGAGTAAGATCCGTCGGCGAAATTCTAAACTAGACCAAAGCCTAACCGACATGGCGCAGCCCAGATAATGACCTTCCTGGCGGCGCCACGCCACAATCGGGTCGGAACACCATTGTTCATCAATGGTCCAATCAGCAGCAAGCGCTTTCGGCTTTATGTCGACGAGGTTCCGATCGCTTCACTCAAGCCGCACGACATATTCAGCCTGCTCAAGCAGGGGGGCTGCGTTAGGCGGCAGCAGGTAGCATCAAGGCTGTCTGCAATGCCATCGGCCGGTACCCGCGACTGTCACGGCAACACAAGAGTATTGCGGCAAGCGGCGAAGTAGCCACTTGCGGATGTGTCGCGGCCACGTCAGGTGCCGGAGACCAGGACAGGAATGGCCAAAGGCGCGTTCGCTTCATCCAGGATGGAGAAACTGTATCGGCCATGTGAATCAAGCTCGACCGAGTAGCTCAGGCGATCGCGTATGCGGTTGTCCTGGTCGAACATGAGGATCCGCGGTTTCAGCAAGGTGATTTCGGTTTCGTCCAAATAGACGGAATTGCAGACGATAATCTGGTCGCCGGGCTGGCAGGTGCGGGCGGCGGCGCCGTTGAGAATGCAGCATCGCGAGCCGCGTTCGCCAAGAATGACATAGGTCGAAATTCGGGCACCGGAATTCTTGTTCCAAATCTCCACGAATTCCATGGGCAGTATTCCTGCTGCCTCGCAGTGGTCAGGGTCCAGCGTTATCGATCCGTGGTAATTCAGGTTTGCTTCGGTGACGTGAATGCCATGAAGTTTGCCGGCTACGATTTTGCGCATTTGATCCTCTTTTTCCTTCGCATCTCGATCCGGCAGGTCGTCATTGGAGCGTGGTCCGCTAGATTCCAACCACAAGCGCGCCGCCGCTTAAGCCGGCGCCCGCCGCCGCCAGAAGTATTGTTTCGCCAGACCGAAACGGCTCCGTCTGGTTGGCCAGCGACAGCGACAGAGGGATCGTCGCGGCGGAGGAATTGCCGTATTCAGCGATCGTCTTGACGACGGCACGATCGGCAACGCCTAGGTTGCGCCCAACAGCATCAAAAATACGGGCGTTGGCCTGATGCGGCACGAACCGATCGATGTCCTGCGGCCGCATCCGAGCAGCTGTGAGCGCGTCCTGCGAGCAGGCAGTCATCATCTCCACCGCCTTGGCGAACACTTCGCGGCCGTCGGTGATCGTCATCCGGGTCTGCTCTAGGTCGAGGTCGCCATGGAACGGGGTGTTGCTTCCGCCGGCGGGAATCTGGATCAGCCCGTAGCGCGAGCCGTCGGAATCCACCGAAGCACTGAGAATGCCTCGATCCGGGTCATCGCACGGACCGATCACAATGGCGCCGGCGGCATCGGCGAACAGGACGGCGCTGGCGCGCTCGGCCGGGTTGATGCGGCGGCTGAGGATGTTGGCGGCAATGACAAGTGCCGCTTTGCCGTGCAGACGGGTGAAGCCATCGGCGAACATCAGCGCATAGATGAAGCCGGCGCAGGCTCCGGTCAGATCGACGGCGCCGGATCGGCCGAGTCCAAGCCGATGGGCGACCAGCGGCGCACTGGGCGGCAGCAGGTGATCAGGTGTGGAGGTGGCGAGCAGCAGCAGGCCGATTTCGTTGCGGTCGATACCGGCATTCGCCAGCGCCATGTCGCCGGAGTGCGCGGCAATGCCCGACAGCGTGTCCTCATCCGCTGCCCAGAAGCGCGACCGTATCCCGGTGCGCCGCTCGATCCAGCCGGGCTCGAGCCCGAGATTGTTCTCGATCTCGGCGTTGGCCACCTTGCGTCCGGGCGCGTGGTGGCCGAAGCCGAGAAGGCGCGACGACCTGCTCATGCTCTCGAACCGAAGCGTTCGCCGGCCTCCTCAATGGCGTTATAAAGCCGGTCGAGTTCGTCGCCGGTGACGCAGTAGGGCGGCAGAAGATAGACGACGTTGCCGAGCGGACGCACAAGTAGCCCCTTGTCGAGGAAGAACGCACGCAGCTTCGGCCCGATCTCGGCGAGATAGCCGGCGGAGCCGGTGCGCAAATCGAGTGCCGCGATCGTGCCGGTCGCCCGGCTGTCGGTGAAGAAGGGATTGTCGCCAAAGCGGCGAAGCCCGGCAGCCTGCTTCGCACTCAGGGCCGTGATCCGCTCGGCCACCGGCTCGTTCTGCCAGATCTCGACATTGGCGATCGCGGCGGCGCAGGTAATCGGATTGGCGGTGTAGGAGCTTGAATGGAAAAAGGTCTTCTTGCGGTCCTCGGAATAATGAGCCTGGAAGATCGCATCGGTGGCGAGCGTGACGGCCAGTGGGATCGCGCCGCCGGTCAGGCCCTTCGAGGTGCACAATATATCCGGAGAGATCGACGCCTGCTCGCAGGCGAACATCGTTCCCGTGCGTCCCCAGCCGGTCATCACCTCATCGGCGATGAGCAGGGTGCCGGAGGCCTCGGCGATCTTCCTCAGTTCGGTGAGAACCCAGGCCGGATACATCAGCATGCCGCCGGCGCCAAGCACGAGCGGCTCGACGATCAGCGCGGCGGCGCGCCGATCGCCGACGACTGCCTCGAACCGATCCAGTGTTTCCTGTTCCCGTCCAGCGGCCGGGAATGGGATGGTGTCGACCTCGAACAGCAGCGGCTCGTAGGCGGCGTTGAAGACGCCGCGAGCGCCGACACTCATCGTGCCGATGGTATCGCCATGGTAACTGTGTTCCATGACGACGATGCGCGAACGCGGCGCGCCGATGTTGCGGAAATAGCCGAGCGCCATCTTCAGCGCGACTTCGACGGCGGTCGAGCCGCTGTCGGAATAGAACACCCAGTCGAGCCCGGACGGCGCGAGGCCGACAAGCGCCTTGGCCAGCCGCTCGGCCGGCTCGTGGGTAAAACCGGCAAAGATGATCTGGTCGAGCGTCGATGCAGCCGTCTCGATGGCTTTCATGATGCGGGGATGGCGGTGGCCATGGGTGACGACCCACCAGGAGGAAATGGCGTCCAGGATGCGGCTGCCGTCGGCCTTGTGGAGATAGGCGCCTTCGGTCAGGACGATTTCAGGCATCGCCGGCTCAAGCGCATGCTGCGTGAACGGATGCCAGACTTGAGACTGCGACATCATTCACCCCCGGCAATCAGCGCGAGGTCGAAGCTGGCGATCATCGCGTCTCTCAGCGTTGCGGATGTCAGCGGATCAAGGTGCGGCAGCCTGCCGAGTTGCCGCACATTGCCGAATTCCGCGATTGTCTTTTGCGTATCGGCCATCTCATCACCGATGAAGACGATGCCGACGATCGGAATAGAGCGGGCTCGCAGCGCCTCGATCGAGAGCAGCGCGTGGTTGATGGTGCCGAGCGTGGTGCGGGCGCACAAAATGACCGGGAGCCGCCATTGCGAAAAAATGTCGATGAACCTTGTCTGCCGATTGAGCGGCACCATCAGTCCGCCAGCTCCTTCGATGACGAGCGGACCCGGCAAGGCTGGAAGCGAGAGCTTTGCCGCTTCGATCGCGACGCCGTCGATTTCGGCTGAACGATGCGGCGACAGCGGCTCCCTCAGGCGATAGACCTCCGGTAGCACGCGCCCTGCCGGCAGACCGGCGAGCCGTTCAACGACCTCGCTGTCGGTCTCCTCCTCAAGGCCCGATTGCACCGGCTTCCAGTAGAAGCCGTCGAGAAGGCCGGCGAGCCCGGCCGAAAACACCGTCTTGCCAATGCCGGTATCTGTTCCGGTGATGACGATGCCTCTGGTCATGTCACCTTTGGTCTTTCTGGGCCAACGCCTCGACAAGCGCATCGATCATTGCAGAGATGGCGGCTTCGTCGACGTTGAGCGTCAGCGAAATGCGCAGGCGCGACGTACCTTCGGGCACGGTTGGCGGACGAATACCGCGTATGTCGAAGCCGCGCACCTGCAGTGCCGCCGCCACTGCCATGGTGCGCCTGACGTCACGGATGACAAATGGCTGGATCTGCGAGCCGCTGGGCACCACGCCGAAGCGCTCGGCCAGCAGGCGGCCTGTGGAGGCAACGATTTCCTGCAGCCGAACACGGCGCGTCGGTTCTCCGGACAGCATGGCGAGCGCTTCGCGCGCCGCGACGGCCATCAGCGGCGATGGCGCGGTGGCGTAGATGAATGGCCGGCAACGGTTGACGAGGTAGTCGCACAGTGTTCTCGGCGCGGTGACGAGTGCGCCCGACGCGCCGAGCGCCTTGCCGCATGTGTGGAGCGCGACGATGTTGTCGCGGCCTTCGAACGCGGCGGCGAGGCCGCGGCCGTCCGGTCCCCAGACACCGGTGGCATGCGCCTCGTCGACGATGATGAATGCCTCGTGCAGATCGGCCAGCGCGACAAGGTTTTCCATCGGCGCGAAGTCGCCATCCATGCTGTAGAGGCTTTCGACCGCGATCCAGACCCGCCCCTTGCCGCCTTCGGCACGCCAGTGCTTTATCGCATCCTCGAAAGCGTCGACGTCGTTGTGCGCGGCCAGCACGAATTCAGCGCGTCCGGCCCGTGCACCTTCATGCACGCTAGCATGGGCGAGCTGGTCGAGGACGAGCAGGTCGCCCTTCTGCGGCAGCGCGGTCAGGAGAGCGAAATTGGCGATGTAGCCGCCGCCGAAGAACAGCGCGCGCTCAGTCCCGAAGAACCTTGCTGCGTCCGCCTCCAATTCCTCATGCTCCGGTGCGTTGCCGCGCAACAGCCGTGACCCGGTGGCGCCTACAGGCGTGCCGCGGGCAATGGCAGCGGCTACCGCATCGCCAAGCCTTTTGGAGGCGGCGAGCCCGAGGTAATCGTTCGACGAGAAGTCGAGCCCGGTGCGTGGCGACAGCGTCCTCAGCCGGTCCTTGCGCGCCAGCCCCTGCAAGGTTGTGTCATAGCGGGCAAGACGTGCCTCGGTCATTGCGCCTCAAGTTCCATCGGCTCGATGCCGAGACGCCTGAACAAAAGGGTATCCTTGTCCTCACCGGGATTGTCCGCCGTCAGCAGCGTGTCGCCGACGAAGATCGAATTGGCGCCGGCAAAGAAGCACAGCGCCTGCATCTCGTCGGTCATGGCGGTGCGGCCGGCGGAAAGTCGGACATGCGATTTCGGCATCATGATGCGTGCCAGCGCGATCACGCGTACGAATTCGATCGGCTCGATCGGCCTGGCGTCGGCAAGCGGTGTGCCGGCGATCGGGATCAGCATGTTGATCGGAATGCTTTCCGGATGTTCCGGCAGATTGGCGAGCGTTACCAGCATGTCGATCCGGTCCACCGTCTCTTCGCCCATGCCGACAATGCCGCCGCAGCAGACCTTGATGCCGGATTGGCGAACATGCTCGAGCGTATCGAGCCGCTCCGCGAAGCTGCGGGTACTGATGATCTCGCTGTAATAGCGCTCCGACGTATCGATATTGTGGTTGTAGTAGTCGAGACCAGCCTGCTTCAAACGAGCGGCCTGCTCAAAGTCGAGCATGCCGAGGGTCATGCAGGTCTCCATGCCGAGTGCTTTCACGCCCTCGACCATGGCGACGACCGCATCCATGTCGCGCGCCTTGGGGTTCTTCCAGGCGGCACCCATGCAATAGCGGGTGGCGCCGGCGTCGCGCGCCTTGGTCGCCTCGGTGATGACGCGCTTGACCTCCATCAGTTTCGATGCCTTCAGGCCGGTTTCGTGATGCGCCGACTGGCTGCAATAGCCGCAGTCTTCCGGGCAGCCGCCTGTCTTGATGCTGAGAAGGCGGCTGAGCTGGACCTTGTTGGGATCGAAATTCTGGCGGTGAACGGTTTGCGCCTGAAACAGCAGGTCGTTGAAAGGCGCGTCGTGGAGTGCCCGAGCCTCCTCCAGAGTCCACATCCTGCGGTCGTCGAAGGGTTGGACTTCAGGCATGATCTTTTCCGAGGTCGCTGCGTGCATTTTCCACCCTGTTCCTTGCGTTGTGGCGAGCTGAGCGTCCGTGGAGCTGGCGAACTGTGTCGGGGAGAGGTTGGTCAGGCAGGACGATCAAGCTCGTTGTAGTCGAGACCGATATCGAGGATCGGCGCACTGTGAGTCAACCAGCCGATGGAAATCAGGTCAACACCGGTCCCGGCGATGGCTGGTGCCGTCGTCGCGGTGATCCTGCCTGACGCCTCGGTGATCGCCCGGCCGGCGACCATGGCCACCGCCTGGCGCAACTCGTCAACCGACATGTTGTCGAGCAGGACAGCGTCGGGGCTAAGCGCCAAGGCCTCGTCCAACTGGGTCAGTGTATCGACCTCGACTTCGATCTTGACGAGATGGCCAACGCAGCTACGCGCCCGCTCAATCGCGGGGCGGATTCCGCCGGCGATGGCGATGTGATTGTCCTTGATCAGGATCGCATCGTCGAGGCCGAAGCGGTGATTGCAGCCGCCGCCAGCACGCACGGCGTATTTCTCGATCGTCCGCAGTCCGGGCGTCGTCTTGCGCGTGCAGACGATCTTGGCGTCGTGACCGCGGACCGCCGCCACGATCGATGCCGTCGCCGTCGCAATACCGCTAAGGTGACAAAGGAAATTGAGCGCGGTCCGTTCCGCTGTAAGAATGGCTCGGGCAGGGCCGCTGACCGAGGCAATGACCTCGCCTTGCGCGATGTCGCTGCCATCCGCGCGATGCACCGTTATGTCGACATCCTGGTCAATCAGCCGGAAAGCCAGCATCGCCAGATCGAGCCCGGCGACGGTTCCTTTCTGGCGCGGCGAAAGCACGGTTGTAGCGTGGTGGTCCTTCGGCACGACCGCATCCGTGGTCAGGTCGCCGGCCCTACCGAGATCCTCGAGAAGAGCAGCTCGTATCAGCGGCTCGAGCATGATCGCGGGAAGTGGCGTGAGGATCATCAAACGACGCTTTCCAGCATTGGGGAGGATGCAAGTTCTCGCACAGCAGCCAAGGCTGCGTCGAGGATGATTTCGGAGCGGCGGGCGAAGGCTGCATGATCGGGAAAGTCCGTTCGGAAATGAGCGCCTCGGCTTTCCCGGCGCTGCAAGGCCGCGACTGCGATCATTAACCCGACAGCGGCCGGATCTGACGCCGCATCGTACCGTTGCGCCAATGGCAGCAGGGCGCGTGCCGCGCCTTTCAGCCCTTCACCATCGCGGGTGACACCGAGGGCACGAGAAAGGTGAGGGCGCACAGGCGCCGGATCGGGCCCAGGCAACTCCCTCACGATCGCTCGCACAATGCGGCCGCTCTTGGAACCGGCAACGCTTTCGGCAACCCAGCGCGCGCAGACGACCGCCTCGGTCAACGAGTTGCTGGCCAGCCGGTTGGCGCCGTGCAGACCGGTCGAAGCGATTTCCCCGCAAGCCCAAAGCCCCGGAATTGAGGTTCGCCCGGCCAGGTCTACAGCGACACCACCCATGTGGTAATGCTGGGCCGGCCGGATCGGAATGAGGTCGTGCGCCGGGTCGATGCCGGCGCCGCGGCAGGCCGATGCAATCGTTGGAAAATGCCGCGCGAATGTCGCGCCCGGCTTTTCGCGCGCGTCGAGGAAGGCGCGATGGCCCTGCCCAAGATGTCGCCAGACGGCGCGCGTGACGATGTCTCGCGGGGCGAGCTCCGCACCCGGCACGCCGTCAAGGAAACGCCGGCCCGTCTCGTCGACGATGGTCGCGCCTTCGCCGCGAACCGCTTCACTAATGAGCGGCATCGGACGACCGGGCCCGTCAAGCGTGGTCGGATGGAACTGGATGAACTCCAGGTCGGCAAGCGTTGCGCCCGCGCGCGCTGCGAGCGCCAGGCCCTGTCCGCAACTGCCCAACGGGTTGGTTGAGTCATGGAACAGACCGCCAATCCCGCCAGTGGCGAGAACGACCCGGCCCGAGGCAAGGAACACTGGGCCCGTCGAACAGTTCGCCAATACGCCGGTGACCCTGCCGTCCTCCACGGCCAGCCGGCGCGCGTCAAAGCCCTCTACGACTGCTATTGTCGGCGTAGAGCGCACGGCGGCGACAAGGGCGCGCATGACCTCGCGTCCGCTGCCGTCGCCTCCGGCATGAACGATGCGCCGGCGACCATGAGCGGCTTCCAGCCCGAGACGAAGAGTGCCTTCGGCTGTCCTGTCGAAGCGAACCCCAAGCCTGGCCAGATCCTCGATTGCTGCGGGCGCCGCGTACAGGATACGCCTTGCCGCTTCAGCGTCGCAAAGGCCATCGCCGGCGGCGAGCGTGTCGGCAAGATGCAGTGCCGGCTCATCATCGTCGCCCAGGCTGGCGGCAAGCCCGCCTTGCGCCCACGCGCTCGAAGCGTCCGCGCCAAGCGGCGACCGCGACAGAAGAAGTACCGGCTCCGGCGCCAGATGCAGTGCTGTCATCAGCCCGGCGATGCCGCCGCCGATGATGACCGGCCGGCCTGCGAGATCGTGGACGCCCATGCTCATACCGCCAGCATCCGCTCGACGGCCAGCCGCGCGCGCCCGGCGACTTGCGGATCGATGGTCACGACATGGCGGTTGTGCACGAGCGCCGCACGGATGTTGGCGAGCGTTATCCGCTTCATGTGTGGGCACAAATTGCAGGGCCTGATGAACTCGACCTCGGGATGCTCGACCGCGACATTGTCGCTCATCGAGCACTCCGTCATCAGCACGACGCGGAGCGGCTTTTGCCTTCCAACATAATCGGACATGGCAGCGGTCGAGCCGGAAAAATCAGCTTCGGCCACCACGTCGGGCGGACATTCGGGATGCGCCAGCACCGTCACGCCGGGATGATCCTCGCGCAACTGGCGGATATCGTCGGGCGTGAAGCGCTCATGCACCTCGCAATGGCCTTTCCAGGCGATGATCTGGACGTCGGTCTGGGCGGCAATGTTCTGCGCCAGATATTCGTCCGGCAGCATGATCACCCGGGGAACACCGAGGGACTCGACGATCGCCTTCGCATTGCCCGAAGTGCAGCAGATGTCCGATTCCGCCTTCACCTCGGCGGACGTGTTGACATAGGCGACGACTGGCACGCCCGGATAGCGTTGCCGAAGCAGGCGGATGTCCTCGGCGGTGATCGAATCCGCCAGCGAACAGCCCGCTCGCAAGTCGGGAATGAGCACGGTCTTTTGCGGATTGAGCAGCTTCGCCGTCTCGGCCATGAAATGCACGCCGGCGAGCACGATGACATCGGCTTGGGTCGACATCGCCTTACGCGCAAGCGCCAGGCTGTCGCCGACGATGTCTGCGACGCAGTGGAAGATTTCCGGCGTCTGATAATTATGCGCCAGGATGACAGCGTTTCGCTGCCGTTTCAGATCAACAATGGCGTCGACATCATCGGCGAATACCGGCCATTCGATGGCCGGAATGACGCGCCGCACGCGATCGTAAAGGGCAGAGCTGCGTGCCTGATCGACAGCCATGGCGCATATACTCCATATGAGTATTTATATGACATATACTTATATGGAGTATAAGGAGAGTCAAGCACGCGAAACTGGCAATTTCGTCCCGGCAACGGCGCGCTCGGCCAGAACGTCATGGCGAAAGCGAAACAGCTTGGCCGGCCGCCCACCGGTATCGGCCGTCACCGCGCCAGTCTCTTCGACCAGTTCCTGCTGCTCGATCAGCCGCCGGAAATTCGGCTTGTGCACCTGCCGGCCGGCGAGCGCCTCGACGCTGCGCTGGAGCTGAAGCAGTGTGAATACCGGCGGCATCAATTCGAAGACGACGGGACGATATTTGATCTTGGCGCGCAGCCTGGCGATGCCGGTGGCCAGGATACGGCGATGATCCGCCGCCATGGCCGGGCCGAAGACAGACAGCTTGGCGTCCTCGGCCCGGCTGCGATGCGCCTCCTCGACAAGCGCGGCTTCATAAAGCACCTCGTACCGCTGCAGCACCAGTTCCTCATTCCATGCATGGTCATCGAGGCCGAAGGCAATCGATATTCGCAGCCGACGGTCACTTCGTACGGAGATATCGCCGGCGGCTTCCGCCCAGGCGTGCAGTCGCGGGATGATCACGTCCGGCAATGCATGTGGAGCGCCGTCGCGGTGATCTTCCCAAGGAAAATAGTCGTACCAGTTGCGCCATGTCGCCTTATCGGCGGGCTCTGCCTGTTCCTCACGGGCCAGAGCGAGGTAACTGATCGAAATCACCCGTTGCGCCTCGTCTCCTGCCCGGTCGCGGTCGGCGAAAGTGTAAAGCTGTTCTATGTAACCTAGGGGATGTCGCGTCTGGTGTTCGACCCAACCCCTGAGGCCGGATTGCAGCGACCGGTGCCCAAGTTCGAATGGACCGGAGGGCAGGGCCTTACCGTTTTGAATGGTCATGACGCGTGGCTGGCCGGATGTTACCGCCGCCAGTACCGCAATCAGTTCCGCGGCAATGGAATGTCGCTGATCGGCTTTCGCGGGCTGCTTCAAGATATTTTCCGCCTCATGCTCATGCGGTCCTCGGATCTGATACCGTACGGCGGCCGGTCTCGCCGCACCACGCCCGATTCCGAGCGTGAACCGAGGAATTTTGGCAGTCAACTTTGAACCTAAAGAAGGGCCTGAGGCCACCTGCGCTGGAATCACAGTTCCCACCACATCCGGTTGGGCACGCGTTCTTGTCGCACTCAGGAAACGCAGGCTGAGCCATGCGAGTCTACGGCGACCCACGCGTTTGACGGTCGAGTTCCGGTTTCTTATAGGCCACCGTATCTGGCACCTCCCGTTGCCCAACGCTGGCGGATTTTGCTACCGAGGCTTTAAGAGTGATCGCCGGCTTATGTTTGGGGCGACTTAAACTTCGCAGGAACAAGCCCGAGCTTCGGTTCGGAACTGGGGATGACATTACGATTTGTTCATACGGCCGATATCCATCTCGATTCGCCACCGCGCTCGCTAGTCCTCAGAAATTCTGAGCTTGCCGAGCTCGTCGGCGATGCCAGCCGGCAGGCATTCGCTGCAATAGTGGACCTTTGCCTTGCGGAGCGTGTCGACGCTCTCGTGGTTGCCGGCGGTCTTTACGATGGCGACCAGACTTCGATGAAGACCGCGCGCTTTCTGGCTTCCCAGATGACGCGCCTCCATCGAGCTGGCGTCAGGGTCTACATGATCCGCGGCAATCACGACGCCATGTCGGGGAGCATGAAGATTTGTGAGGCGGTCATGCGGCGCGGGCCGTTTCTCTGTGCTCGTGATTGTCGTTGGCCATGCCGGGGATACCATTGCCGGAATGTCGAGCGGAGGGAACCGTCAAGGGTCTGCATGCGGGTTTGCAGCAGAAGATGCGCGCCGATCCGTTCGCCTGGCTCCCAAAACCCGCGCAACGTCAGGCTAGCCTCGCCTTTGATCCTGGATCGCGGAACGGAACTGTCCGGGCAACGACCGCCGATGATTGCCTTTCCTGCGCATGTTCACACCCACAACATGTTCGCAGCGCACGTCCGGCAAATGGTTTGCCGGCCTCCCTGGGGGAGGCTGTAATGGCCAGCTCCGATTGAAATGGCCGGCTGGTGCAATTCTCGGCTCACCGGGAAAAGTCGGGCAACGAAAACCCGAATAATCTTCATCGAAAGAATACGCAGCCACTGATCTCACAGGGCGCATTGGGGAACAGCTGTCCAATTTGGAGTCGTACGCCTTCCGTACGTCTGCCTCAGGCGATCAGCGTTTCTCCAAAACACCTCCCGGGTTTGCGAGACGAGCCAAGAGTTGAGCGCGACCCCCGCAATCGCCTGGAGACACAGAGCCGCAATTTCCAAGGTCTAGATCGCGATGCCTAAGCTGAAACCGGAATATCTTAGTCAAGAGAACATAGTCCTTCTCCTGACGGTAGCGCTATTGGCCGGTTTTGCCCTGTTGGTCCCTGGATTCGCCTCGGCGGGGAATCTGATCGCGTTGGTTCGCGGCGTCTCGATCCTGGGCGTACTTGCAATCGGGATGGGTCTTGTCGTGATCGGTCGCGGCATCGATCTGTCGATGGTCGCTGTCATGGCGCTCTCGGTGACCTGGATGCTTTCAATGGCCAACGACGGTACTCCGCTCCTGGTGGCTGCGGGGTGGGCCTTCCTGGCGGTCATAGCGGTAGGTGTTCTGAATGGCGTGATGATCGCATACGCCGAGGTTCCCGCGCTGTTTGCGACCTTGGCCACGGGTTCGTTCGTCTACGGCTTCGGACGCTCTACGCTGATCACTCAGGATACTGTCGCAGTCACATCCACCGACAGTTTTTTTCAATGGCTCGGAGCGACTTATATTGGCCCATTTCCGATCGAGATAATCTTCTTTGCCGGAACGGCGATACTTGCCGAGATGATACTGCGCATGACGGTCTTTGGTAAGTATGTCTACCTAATGGGTGACAATTACCTCGCCGCCCGAAATGTCGGTATACCCGTGCGCCCAATGATCGTAGCCCAGTATTTGTTTTCGTCTCTGGTGGCGTTCACCGCGGGAATCATTACTGCGGCAAACCTGCTCAGCATGAGCACCAGGATCGTCAATTCACAACTTCTATACGATATCATCCTGGTTGTTGTCGTCGGCGGCATTGGACTAAATGGTGGTAAGGGCGGCATTCGCAATGTCGTTATCGGTGCGCTGCTCGTGGGCATTTTGTCCAACGGACTGACAATCCTCGATGTTCCCGATCTCTACCAGAAATTGGTGAAGGCGCTCGTCCTGCTGTGCGCCCTCATCGCCGACAGCCTGCTCAATCCTCGCAATGAGCAGACGGAAAAGCAGGGCGATATCTGACAATCCACAGGGAGAAATGAAATGTCTTTGAGGCGAGTTCTTACGGCGGCGGCGCTTCTGCTGGGCGTCACGACACATGCCATCGCGGAGGGGTCCTTCAACGAGGATCCTGGCCGGCCGCACTATGACAAATCCCTTTCGGGAAAGAAGATCATCATGGTGCCGATGGCGACGGGCTTTGACCTGGCCCAAGGCTGGATCCACTATATCGGCAAGGAGGTCAAAGCTTGGGGCAGCACTCTCGACGTGCGGGATCCGAACTGGGTCGTGGATGCGGGTGCGCAGGCCATTACGGACGCTATAGCGGCCAAGCCAGACGTGCTGATCATAATGCCGCCTGACGTGAATTCCTACGTCAAGCTGACGAAGAAAGCGATGGCGGAGGGGATCTATGTAGTCCAGATCGACAATCCGTCGAATGTCTCAACAGACCTCTATGCGGGCGCGGACTGGGTCCAACTCGGTCAGCTTGAGGCGCGCGCAGTCCTCAAGGGGTGCAGCGAGGGCTCGTCCAAGAAGATCGCGCTGATCCAGGGCGATGACGTCAATGCAACCAGCCTTGGAATGTATGCCGGCATAACCAAGGAACTAGCCAGCCATCCCGACATTCAAATCGTTGCCAAGCCGGTTTCCAACTGGGACGCAACGACGGCCAAGAACGTAGCGGCCACTGTCATCCAGCAGCACCCTGATTTGTGCGGGATCATTGACTACTGGGACAACACCGCACAGGGCACGGCCGCTGCACTGCGCGATGCGAAGCTCGACGGCAAGGTCTACCTGGTGTCCACGGGTGGCGGCGAGCAGATTGCCTGTGACCTGATCAACAAGGGCATCATCAACGCCGAGATTTCGACTGAGGTACCACAGCAGTCTCGCAACATAACGACCGCGATCAAGATGCTGCTTCAGAGTGGGGTTCCGGCCGGACAGATGAAGACGTCCCTGTACACGGACCTGGTCACGCTAACCAAGGACAACGCTGTAGCTGGGCGTTGCTGGAATCTCAAAGAGCTCCAGAAAGAGCAATGAGAGAGACTTAATCTTGAACGACCCAGGTCCAGCGTTGCGGGAGCATTAGATCAACGATGAGTATGTCAGAAACGCTCGTACGCCTTCGCTACACGTACGTTCCAGATCATCTTCTGGGCGAAGTGCTCACCAAACGCTGGACCGACAACGCAGTTCCCGTTTTTGCATTGGTGTCGGTGATCGTCGGCTTTGGTTCGCTGATCCCCGATTTCTTCACCATTCGCAGCGGTATCGACGCCCTCCGGCAACTGGGCGAGTTTGCCTTGGTTGTCACCGGCCTGACAATCGTGATGCTCGGGGGCGGCATCGATCTCGCGGTAGGTGCCATCTTTGCCCTGGGCGCCTTCTCCGCCGTTTCCGTCATTTACATCTTGGGCGGACCGGTGTGGTTGGCGGCCCTATCGGCTGTGGCCGTAGGCGCCTTGGCGGGTTCAATCAACGGCGTGTTGGTCGGATACATGAGGATGCGCGCGTTCCTCACCACGATCGTCACTTTTTTGATCCTGCGTGCCGTATATGACATCCTTACGGTAAGATTTGCCAATCTTATCCAGACCTCTGACGTAGACAACGCGAGCTTCAACTTCATCGGCGACGGGACGATTGCCGGCCTGCCGATGAGTTTTGTGGTGGCTGCTGTGTTTGCCATTGCGGCGCACGTCTTCATTAGCCGATCACGCTGGGGCTGGCATATCCAGTCGGTTGGCGGATCGCGCCGCTCCGCTCACAACATCGGAATTCCGGTGCGGCGGACGGTCTTCTTCACCTATGTCATTTCGGGCGTTTGCGCCGGGCTCGGCGGATTCCTAATCGGGGCGCGCCTGGGGGGTGTTGGGCCTGGTACCGGGGCAGGGCTGGAAATCTCTGCGCTGACGGCGGCGGTCGTCGGCGGCATTAGTCTGGGCGGCGGCCGCGGCTCCGTGGCCAAGGGTCTGATGGGAGCGGTCATCATCCTGACCTTGACCAACGGGCTTATCCGACTGGGGTTTGCCTCCGGATCCACGCAAATGGTGCTGGGCATCCTTCTGGCGCTGGCGGTGATGCTTGATGTGCGGTGGTTGAAAAACCGCGACAAGGTCCTGTCCAAGGTCTATGTGGCGCCCGTCTACAGCCAAATGGCTGATGGCGATACGGCTCTTCCGAGCTCGGATTCACCATATGCGCTGGATAATCGCCTGGCTGCCGCTGACCCTATAGGTCTTGGTCAGGTCGAAGGCCCGGAAGACGTCATCCTCGACCTTGAGGACAATCTCTATACCGGTACGCGCCACGGCGAGATCGTCCGGTTTCTTGCGCCGGACCATAAGGTTCGCGAGGTGTACGCCCACATCGGCGGGTTCCCCTTGGGGATGGCTTTCGATCGGGACGGCTCGCTCAAGGTATGTGTCGGTGGCATGGGCCTCTATTCAGTGGCTCCGGATCGTTCCGTCACTCGACTTTCCGCCGAAACAAACCGGTCACTTTTTTCAATCGTGGACGACGC
This sequence comes from Mesorhizobium argentiipisi (SeqCode), assembly GCF_037179585.1. Lineage (NCBI taxonomy): Bacteria > Pseudomonadati > Pseudomonadota > Alphaproteobacteria > Hyphomicrobiales > Phyllobacteriaceae > Mesorhizobium > Mesorhizobium argentiipisi (SeqCode). The sequence goes on along the minus strand of NZ_JAPYKO010000005.1, from coordinate 152,410 downwards.
ACGCCTGCGCGATCCCAACGACTGCGATATCGCCGTGGACGGGCGCATATTTTTCACGGATTCTACCACCCGATATGACGCCCATGACTGGGCGCTCGATTCCGTCGAAAGCCGCCCCACAGGACGACTGCTTTGCTACGATCCGAAGACGGGGAAGACCAGGACAGTCCTTCGCAATCTCTGCTACAGCAACGGGGTCTGTCTGGCGCACGACGGCCAGTCGATCCTCTTCGCCGAAAGCTGGGCCTGCCGCGTCCAAAGGTACTGGATATCCGGACCCAAGACTGGTGTGGTCGAGCCCGTGATCGCCGACATGCCGGGCTACCCGGATAACATCAATCGCGCCAGCGACGGCACGTATTGGATGGCATTCCTCGGAATGCGCACGCCCAGCTACGATCTGGCGCTTCGCATGCCTGATGTGCGCCGCCGCATGACCCGCAAGCTTCCACAGGACGACTGGCTGTTTCCAAACGTCAATACAGGCGGGGTCGTTCGTTTCGACGACAATGGAGAGATCGTCGAGACGCTTGGCGATCTCGGCGGCAGCTCACATCCAATGGTGACGTCGATGCGAGAGCATAAGGGCAGGCTCTTTATCGGCGGCATTCTGAACAATCGAGTTGGCTGTCTAACGCTGCCAGGGCGGGACAGGAATTGGACCGGACCTGGGTCGTATTGGACTGAAAAATGACGCTTCTTGATCCTGTTCTCGATCTCTTCCGCGGAAAGGCAATCACCGTCCCGCCGCTCGACGGAGCCTTTCGTCCCAATGCCAGGCTCGACGAGGCAGGCATTGTCGTGGAACTGGATGCACCAGACGATCTCGCCTGCACAAGTGGCGGCCAGATTCTGGTAGCCAGTGGTAAACAGATCTTCGAGCTGGATCGTTTGGGGCATCGCGCTACAGCCCTCGTCAGTTTTGATGAGACGATCACGGCCTTGGCAGCAATGCCGGACGGCTCGGTCGTTGTGGCATTCGACGATGGCAGGCTAAGGAGATGGCTCGGCGGTAATGACTCGACGGTCCTCGATCTGCCTGAGATAGCCTGCCCGACGGCACTCGCGGTTCTGGATCCATCCACCGTCCTCGTCGCTCAGGGATCTCAGAGTCGACGTCCTTCGGAATGGCGTCGGGATTTCCTGGAACGAAATAGCAGCGGTGCCGTCTGGGCCGTAGAACTGTCGAAGGGGAGGGCAAGGAGGTTGGCGGATGGCCTCGCCTTCCCGAATGGCATTGCGCCAATCGATGAAGGTCGCCACGTCCTCGTCTCCGAAGCGTGGTGCAATCGTCTCGTCAAAATCGTTCTCGAGGGCGGATCGCCTCAACCGATCCTGGGCGATTTGCCAGGGTACCCTTCAAGACTGGTTCATGCCCGTGACGGAGGCTTCTGGCTGGCATTGTTCGCGCCGCGCAACCGGTTGATCGAGTTCGTCCTGAGCGAGGCGAAGTTCCGTCGTAAAATGATGGCGGAGGTTGCACCTGAACTATGGGTTGCCCCCGCGCTTTCACCCCCACGAACCTTCATGGAACCTTTGCAATGCGGGTCGGTTCGAACGATGGGCATTTCCAAGGCCTGGGCGCCGACGCGCTCCTATGGCCTGATCGTGCGCTTGGATAAGAATCTTGTGCCGGTTGCGAGCTATCATAGTCGTGCCAACGGGTTGCGCCATGGAACGACCAGCGTCCTGGACGTCGGCGACGGTGTTCTGGTCACGGCCAAGGGCGCCAATGCGGTAATTGAATTCGAGGATGCGCTCGCATGACAAACATTGTTGAGATGCGGGGCGTCACCAAAAGCTACCGCGGAAGTCTTGCAGTACGGGACGTAACGATCGTTTTCCGTGAGGGTGAAATCCACGCGCTCCTCGGTGAGAACGGAGCTGGCAAGTCGACGTTCACCAAGATGATGGCCGGGGTCGTTGAGCCAACATCCGGATCTATGCTTCTGCGCGGTGCGCCCGTTTCCTTTGCGAAGCCCTCGCAGGCAATTTCCGCCGGCATTGCAATGGTGTTTCAGGAGACTTCGCTTGTGCCGTCCATGACGGTCGCTCAGAACCTGTTCCTCGGCTCTGAAGGGATACTGAACCGCCTTCGCGGTACGAACATTCAGGCGCAACAATTTCTGCAGTCGCTGAATTTTCAGGTCGATCCGACGGCGTTGGTGGCGACGCTTGGCGCGGCCAAAAAACAGATGGTGGAGATAGCCAGGGCGGTTCAACAGAACGCAAGGCTCATCATTTTCGACGAACCTACGGCCACGCTCACACCGGAAGAAAAGCGCCACTTCTTCTCGCTTGTAAGGCGCCTCAAGGCGCAAGGCGTTACGATCGTGTTTATCTCCCACGCACTCGAGGAAGCGTTGATGCTCGCCGACCGCATCAGCGTGCTGCGGGATGGCGAGCTCGTGATCACCGACGACGTGACCAAGTTTGATCGCGACAGGCTTGTGCGCGCCATGGTAGGGCGCACTCTCTCTGGAGAACTTTACGGCAAACACGCCGGCGCAGCAGCCAGGCCGGCCGGAAAGAAGGTCCTCAGCTTGAAGGATATCTCGGCGGCCGGGGTTGTCAGAAACAACTCACTTTCAATCTTTGCTGGGCAGATCACAGGCCTGTTCGGCTTGATCGGCTCAGGTCGAACCGAAACCGCCAAGGTTATAGCCGGCATCGTCAAACGCGACTTTACACGAGGCGGCATCATAGAATTGCACGGCAAACCTGTGCGCTATCCGACCCCGCGATCTGCCGTGCGCGATGGCATCGTGTACATCACTGAAGATCGAAAGGTCGAAGGCTTCTTCGATACGACAACAATAGCCGGAAATCTTTATGCGGGCTTGCTTGCTGGCGGAAACAGGAAGAGCCTTTTCGTGAGCGTACGTGAAATGCGCAGACTCGCGGAAACCTGGCAGAAGAAGCTTGCCATCCGCTCGATTAGGAGCAGCGCGCGCGTCATCGAATTGTCTGGGGGCAATCAACAGAAAGTGGTGATCGGCAAGGGACTTGTGCAGAAGCCGGAGATTATCATCTTCGATGAACCGACTCGAGGCGTCGATGTAGGCGCCATCGCAGAGATCCATGCGCTCCTCAACCAACTCGCCGACGACGGCCATGCGGTCGTGGTGATTTCGTCTTATCTGCCGGAAATCATGAACCTTTCCGATCGTATCTTGGTCTATCGCCAGGGTCGCATGGTCGAAGAGTTCGCTCCCTCCCAGGCCACTGAGGAAGCTATTATGTATGCGGCGGTCCATTGAGAATGAGCAGAGCTGCGAAGTAGGTGTCGGGTCGGCGGTCAACCCCGGGGTGGTGCTGCGGGTCGTTGAGGCAGCCTCTCACTCACCCATTGCCGATGATCGGATCGCGCGCACGCACCCCTCGACATTCCGGCCCTTCAGACCGGCCGATGGATCCCTTGCCGTGGGCGGTTAGCACATCTATCAGTCCGGTTTATTGCCCCGCCGATAGAAAATTGGTGTCACGCCGAGATGGCTCTTCATCGCAACGCTCAGGTGGCTCTGGCTAGCAAAGCCACACATCTCGGCGATGGATCCGCAGTCGAGATCAGACTCGACCAGCAGGCGCGTTGCGCTGCTTATGCGCCTCTGCATGAGCCAACGGTGAGGCGATAACCCAGTCTCCTGCGTAAAAGTCCTGGCAAAGTGACGGCCACTGAGGCCTGAGACGGTCGCAAGGTCTCTGACTGTAATGCTCTGATCCAGATTGCCATCCACGAAGTCGCTCACTCGCTTCAATTTAAACGGAGACAAGACGATCTTTTGCGGCATGTCCGAGGTGGCTGCGCGCTGAAGAAGAATACTCAGTAAGGTGGTAAGCAGGCCGTCAGCCAAGATGTAATCGGTATTTCTATTTCGCTCTGAAGCCTCCCACAATTTGACAATGAGCGAATGCACCAAATTGTCCTGCCAGATGTCTTTCGAGAGCGGAACAAAAGCTTCCTGAAGGTTGGCGGGCGTCGACACCCCAAAGACGCGCCTAAGCGTCTCCGTCGGGACGATCAACAACAGGGCTCTGCGCACGCCATCGGCGCGCCAGTCACTGCGATGATGTGGAGGCATGGCAAAAAGGCTGCCGGGGGTCCAAACGCCTCGAGACCATCCGCTGCCGAAGTTCCATGACGTCTCGCCCGGCTTGATGATCTCCAGCGGCGATGAGATAACGAGATCGGGAACGTCAGGGTCGTCGTAGCTGTGCGGTCCGAACTCGGCGAGCACCATCCTGCAGCGCAGCCGGCCCGGAGACGTTCTGTGCTCCTGCGGAAAACTGGAATATGCGGCAGCCCGGAAGTAGTCAGCGAAGCTATTCCATGTGCTGCCAGTAGTGCAGTCGATGGATTGGCTGGCCATGAGGTATGTGCGTCCTGTTCGTTGCTCCATCGCAAATTAAGCGCTTTTTTCGATCATTTGAAGTGCCTTATGGTCGAACCTGCCTAGCCCTTTTCAGCCGGTCCAATCGGGCAAAGCCATCCGTGTGTGTCTTTCTGCCGGCCATGCTGTATATCGAGCAACCGCTGGCGCAGTTCCATGGTGACAGGCCCGGGCGCGCCGTCGCCAATCGTAAAACTGCCTTTTCGTGATTTGGCCGCGCCGACAGGGGTCACGACAGCCGCGGTCCCGCAGGCGAACGATTCAACAATCGTACCCGTCCGGCTACCGTGCTCCCATTCCTCAGTCGTAATACGACGTTCCTCGACCTGGTAGCCCAGATCATTTGCAACGGTGAGCAGCGATGCCCGCGTAACTCCCTTCAACAGGGATCCTGTCGGCACCGGTGTGATCAACTTCCTTTGACCCCCGTCGTCCAATACAAAGTAGAGGTTCATACCGCCCATTTCTTCGATGGTCTCACGGTCGATGGCGTCGAGCCAAACGACCTGGTCGCATCGATTTGCCGTCGCTTCCTGCTGGGCTAGAAAGCTTGCGGCGTAGTTGCCCGCGCATTTTGCCTCTCCAGTGCCTCCCCGAACGGCCCTGACATAGTCCTCGGAGATCCAAACGGTCACCACCGAGACGCCGTTTGGAAAATACGCTCCCACCGGGCATGCAATGAGGCAGAAAGTATAGGTTGCCGATGGCCGCGTAGTCAGGCGGGCGTCCCGCGCAAACATCATGGGTCGAAGATAGAGGCTCTCTCCGTAGCCCTGCGGCACCCAATTGCGTTCCACATCAACCAACTGTTGAATCGCCGCTTCAAACACCTGCTCTGGCAGGGGCGGCATGGCCAAGCGGCGCGCGCTTGCGGCAAACCGCTGGGCATTCACTTCAGGACGAAAGACCGCAATCGAGCCGTCCGGCTGGGCATAAGCTTTCAATCCCTCAAAGATTGCCTGACCGTAATGCAGGGTCGAGGTCGCGGGGTGAAAGCTGAATGGCGACAGCGGCTCGACTTGGAAATCGTGCCACCCGTTCTCGGCGTCGTACTGGCCTGTCACCATGTGCTGGGTGAAAACGGCGCCAAACAGGGGATTGCTTCCCGTAAGCTGGCGGCATTCCTGGACTGACGTCAGTTCTGGCGCAAGATTCCTCGCGACCACCGTACCCATAGACTTCGTCATTGTTGCCTCTGCATGCTAGAAGTTTGGCAGACACGTGCCTTGAACAAAGGCGGTGTTTGCTGGACAAGGTCAGGCCCGGGCGGGTTGGCGCAGCTCGACCCGTTGAACTTGTTCGCCTAAGCCCTGTATCCCGGCTCGAACGGTCTCACCGCCTTTCAGGAACACCGGTGGCTTCTGACCCATGCCAACGCCCGGAGGTGTGCCGGTCGCAATGATGTCGCCGGGTTCAAGTCGCATGAAGCGGCTCACGTAGCTTATGATCTGCGCGAGACTGAAGATCATGGTTCGCGTCGACCCGTCCTGGTAACGCCTTTGGTCGATATCCAGCCAAAGCCTTAGGTCCTGTGGGTCCTTGACCTCGTCAATAGTGACCAGCCATGGCCCAAGCGGGGCGAATGTGTCGCAACTCTTGCCTTTGTCCCAGGTGCCGCCGCGATCAAACTGAAAGCTTCGTTCGGAAAGGTCGTTGAACACGCAATAACCGGCAACGTGCGTCAGTGCGGCGTCTTCCGTGATGTAGCTCGCTTCGGTGCCGATTGCGACCGCGAGTTCCACCTCCCAATCCGTTTTCTCGGCCGCGGCTGGGACCAGAATCGGGTCGTTTGGGCCGCAGATGGCGCTTGATGCCTTGAGGAAGACGATCGGTTCGGCGGGGATCGGCAGGCCTGCCTCAAGCGCATGATCCCTGTAATTCAAGCCGATGCACACGATTTTGCCGACAGAGCCAACACACGGGCCGATGCGAGCAGGCTGGAGCTTCGGCAATGCTTCGAGATCGAGTTTCGCCAAGGCCTGCAACGCGTTCGGTGCAAGGCTCCTGCCGCAAAGGTCATCGACGACGCCGGACAGATCGCGAAGATTGCCTTGGCTATCCACGGCGGCGGGCACTTCCCGACCTGCTTCGCCGACTCGAAGGAGCTTCATGATCCTGGTTTCTCTTCGCTGCCTGTCGCCAGCAGATCGCCAAAATTCATCCAATGCGAGGTTGTAAGCCACCCGGCATCGACGGGAATTGAAACTCCGGTAACAGCGCTGGATTCGTCAGACATGAGAAAGCTGACAACGGATGCGACCTCATCGATCTCCACCAGCCGCCGCATTGCTGTGGCCCGCTTCAACGCGCTGACGTCACGCTTCCCGGAGTCGATTTTTTCCTGCATTGCCGGGGTCAACGTGAACCCTGGCGCCACTGAGTTGACCCGCACCGACTTTGCACCGAACTCGCCCGCGGTCAGCGTTGTCAACGATCCCATGGCGACCTTGGTCGGCCCGTAAGCGTGCAGGGGGAGCACGCGCAGCTCATTGATCGAGGTGATATTGACGATGGAACCGCCACCGTTCTTGATCATGAGGTTTCCAAACCACTTGGTGCAGTAGAACGCGCCGAAATAGTTAACGTCCCAGATCTGTCGCTGTCGCTCGATATCAAGGGACATGAATGGGACGACATCTTGCAGGATTCCTGCGGCGTTGACCAGGCCGGCCACAGCGATGCCCTGGTCATCGATTTGCCTGGCGGTTCTTTCTACGTCCCCGGGCCGGGACACATCCAAGGTGAAAACATCCAGTCGCGCGCCGACCGACCGCTCTGACTGCAACTTGGCCAAGCCGTCGCGGTTCAAATCCACCGCAAGCACGCGCCAGCCGTCTCCGATGAGGCGTCTTACAAGGCCCGATCCGATACCGCCCCCGGCACCAGTAACAACAATTGCCGATCCCGCCTCGCGCATGCTGGTCAACATCTTGCCGGGCTTGTCGTCTTTCGCGTTCCCCATGAATGTCAATCCTCCGTAGAACAATTTTCGCGTCTGAGCTGGTGTCTCAGGCTACGCGGGAATCACCTTGCGCCAGGCCCGTACTTCGATGCGTGCAAAGAGCCCCGCCAGCGCATAAGGGTCATTTTGAGCGAATGATACGGCTGCGTCGTAATCGGGAAGATCTATGATGATCAGTCCACCCGCAGACTCTTCGCTCCCGTCCTGCAATAGCGGGCCGGCGAGCAATATTTTGTCGCGATAAGGTTGAAGATACTGCAAATGCGCGGGCCGCGTTCGAGAGCGCAACTTTCCGCTCATATCTTTATCTTCACAGAGGACCACGAAATACATTTTCTTCTTCACCCTTCGGTCACCGAACATAACCAATTCGTCGAACGGTCTCCATTCTCGATACTGCCAGCCTTTTCATGTGTCAGGCACCGCACCATCGATGCGGGCGTAGAGAACTCGTACTCCGTGCCCCCTTCTCTCGCACACTGCCTGGCCGTCGGTGGCGCCCTCAAGCAGGGAGCGCCGTTGCAAAGCGTTCTCGGGCTGGGCTGTTTGCCGCGCAGAAACGCGGCAAACTTGCTTTTCGCCACGCCGCAGTCGACCTTGTGGCCATTCGTTTCAGTTTCGATTGGTCCGGCCGTCAAAATAACAACACCAGGCCCTTAACCGAAGCGGACCAGATTTCGTTGCGAATCCATACCTGCCCCGAGGGGTGGTAGAGATGCGCGGTCTATCTCTTTCCCGCTGGAGGTAGGTCGGTACAGACGCCTTTCTCGACTTCCGCTGCCATGCCGATCGTTTCACCGAGTGTGGGGTGCGGATGGATCGTCTTGGCCATGTCTGTCGCGTCCGCGCCCATCTCTATTGCCAAACAGATTTCGCCGATCATGTCGCCTGCACCAGGACCAACGATCATGCCGCCGACCACTCGCTTCGTCCCTTTGTCGAAGATCAGCTTGGTCGCGCCATAAGCGGCTCCATTCGCGATTGCACGACCAGAAGCCGCCCATGGGAACCTGGACACCGAAACTGCTGCGCCAGACTGCTTGGCCAGTTCCTCAGTCAGCCCGACCCAGGCGATTTCCGGGTTGGTGTAGGCCACATTGGGGACAACGGTGGCATCGAAAGCGCTTTTCAGTCCGGCGCACACCTCTGCCGCTACGTGGCCTTCGTGGATGGCCTTATGCGCCAGCATCGGCTCTCCGGCGATATCTCCAATCGCAAAGATGTTAGGGGCACTCGTTCGCATCTGTTCGTCGACGACGATGAAGCCACGCTTGTCGCAAGCAACGTCAACGCGATCGAGCCCGAGTGCCGCGCCATTGGGCCGTCGACCGACCGACTGCAGAACGAGGTCATACTCGCGTTCGAAGGACGTTGTGCCTTGAACCGTAACCTTGATGCCCGAGGGCGTCGCAACGGCGCTGGTGACTTGGGCTCCGACCGCGATCTCGCCAAATCTATGGTTGTTTTGCTTGCGCCAGATATCTACGCCGTCTCTGTCCACACCGGGTAACAGCCCCTCCAATCGTTCGACAACATCCACGGTCGCGCCGAGCCCGCCATAGATAGTCGCCATCTCGAGGCCGATAATGCCTCCACCGACCACCAGCATGCGTTTTGGGACAAAAGGAAGCTCAAGCGCGCCTGTGGAATTGACCACACGCGGGTCATCCGGCAGGACGGGAATATGGGCCGCCGCTGATCCTGCGGCGATAATGCACTTTCGGAACCTTACGGCTCGCCCACCTTCTGCTGTGCTCACGTTCAGCGCGTCGCTTGAAAGAAACTCCGCCGTTCCAATGATCACCTCGACTTTTCGCATTTTCGTCATTTGTGAAAGGCCACCGGTAAGGCGTGCGACCGTCGCCTGCTTGAACTTGACGATTGCGTCGAGGCTCACTTGAGGGGGCGAAAACGATATTCCGGGTACTGCCAGCCTCTCGGCTTCCTCCTTTACGGCGACGAGATGCAGCAGTGCTTTCGAAGGGATGCAGCCGACATTCAGGCAGACGCCGCCCAACGTCTGGTGTTTCTCGATGAGGATGACTTTCAGCCCAAGGTCTGCCGCTCGAAAGGCCGCCGAATAGCCGCCTGGTCCTGCGCCGATGACCACGACGTCACAGTCAACGCCGCCTTCGGTTCGAGCAGCCGTCGACGCAGCCTGCTTCTGGATCGCGTTCGATGGCTCGACGTCCTGCTGGGCTGTTTCAAGCCCGACCACGGTTGCAATGAGCGTGCCTTTCGATACCTCGTCTCCGACCGATACATGGATGGCGTCGACCATTCCCGCTGCGGGGGATGGGACCTCGAGCGTTGCCTTATCCGACTCGAGCGTCAGGATCGGCTGATCGACCAAAACGGCCTCACCTGTCCTGACCAGGATTTCGATGACCGGAACGTTGGCAAAGTCACCGATGTCGGGGATCTCGATCTTCGTCTTGCTAGTCATGTCCCGCTCACAGGATCGAGCGACGCAAGTCGCTCAGGATTGATGCAACGTTGCCCAGGAACCGCGCCGCGGCCACGCCGTCGACCACGCGATGGTCCCACGAAAGGCTTATGGGAAGAACGAACCGCGGTTCAAACCGGTCGCCGGTCCAAATGGCTTGCATCGAAGCCTTGCCGGCGCCGAGGATCGCCACTTCGGGGGCGTTGATGATTGGCGTGAAGCCGTCGCCGCCGACGCCACCGAGCGAGGACACCGAGAAGCAGCCACCCTGCATGTCCTTGGCGTTCAGCGTCCCATCCCGCGCCTTGTCGGCCAGTCCGCGCATTTCTTCCGCGATCTGGATCAGGCCTTTCCGGTCGGCGTCGCGGATGACGGGGACCATCAAGCCCTTCGGGGTGTCAGCGGCGAAGCCGACGTGCACATACTCCTTCAAGACAAGTTCATCGCCGTCGAGGGACGAGTTGAACCGCGGATAGGTCCGCAACGCGATCGCCGCGGCCTTTATCAAGAACGCGACCATCGTGAGCTTCACGTCTTTGCGTTCCGCATTGATGCCTTTGCGGAAGGCCTCGATGTCGGTCACGTCAGCGTGGTCGAAGTTGGTCACGTGAGGAATGGTGAGCCAGTTCCTTGTGAGGTTGGCGCCCGAAATCTTCTGGATACGCGCCAGTGGCTGGCGTCGTACGGGTCCGAACTTCGAAAAGTCGACGGATGGCCATTCAGGCAGGTCCCGCCGGAGGACGCCACCGGCTTGATCCGTTCGTGCCGGTGCGCCCTCCACGATTGATTTCACATATGCCGCCACATCTTCGCGCAGGATGCGGCTTTTCGGTCCCGTGGCTGTGACCTGTTGCAGATCGACGCCCAGCTCACGAGCCAGTTGGCGCACGGAAGGCGTGGTATGGGTGTCGGAGGTCGAAACCTCGCCGGACGGGGGCGCGGCGGGCGGAGCGCTGCGAGACGCCTCTTTCGCCGGTGTCACGGGAACTGCGGGAACAGCCGCACCGGTGACGACTTCGGTTGTGGCGGAGGCGGGTGATGCCGGTTTCTCGGGACTGTTCGCCGCATCCAAAGTCAGCAAGACGTTTCCTTGTGAGACCCTGGTTCCGAGCGCCACTTTCAGTTCCACAACCCGACCAGCCACTGGAGAGGGAACCTCCATGGTAGCCTTGTCGGATTCGACGGTTAGAATGGGTTGATCCAGTTCGACGAGATCACCCGCCTTCACCATGATTTCGGCGACGGGCACGTCTTTGTAGTCGCCGATATCGGGCAGCCTCACTTCGATCGGGTCAACCATCGCTACACTCCGTTGATATTTAGATGTTCCATGGAGCCGCGTTGCCGTGGAGGCCGTAGCGCTCGATCGCCTCCGCGACCGCCATCGCTTTCAGCTTCCCGCTCTTTTGCAGTGCCGAGAGCGCTGCCAAGACAATGTGATGCCGATCCACTTCGAAGAAGCTGCGTAGCGCCTGCCTGGTATCGCTTCGTCCGAAGCCGTCGGTACCGAGGACCGTGTAGGGTGCTTCCACGTAGGACGCGATCAGCTGAGGATATGCACGTACATAGTCGCTGGCAGCGAGAATCGGTGTTTTCCCGCCCAGGCATTTCGCGACATGGCTGACTTTCTGCTCACCAAGGGGATTGAAACGATTGTGGCGTTCGACCTCGCGACCCTCTCGGGCCAGTTCACCGAAGCTTGTTGCGGACCAGACCTCGGTCGCTATGTTCCAATCCTCGCGCAACAGCTTGGCGGCCTGGATCACCTCCACGAGGATAGTGCCGCAGCCGAGCAGGCGGACATCGGCCGTGGCTTTGGCGCTGCCTTCGAACTTGTAGAGGCCGCGCACGATGTCGGCTTCTACCCCGGCAGGCATGGACGGCTGCGCGTAATTCTCGTTCATCGCGGTGATGTAGTAGAATTCGTCTACTTGCTCTTCGAGCATTGAGCGCATGCCATGATCGAGGATCACCCCCATTTCGTAAGCGAAAGTGGGATCGTAGGCCCGACAGTTTGGGACCGTCGTGGCCACGAGATGGCTCGAGCCGTCCTGGTGCTGCAGTCCTTCTCCACCCAATGTGGTCTTGCCCGCCGTAGCGCCGATCAGAAAACCCCGGGCACGTTGATCCGCCGCCGCCCAGATGAGGTCGCCGACACGCTGGAAGCCGAACATCGAATAGTAGATATAGAAGGGCAGGAGGGCTTTCCCGTGAACGCTGTACGAGGTTGCGGCCGCCGTCCATGTGGAGATCGCACCCGCTTCGGTGATGCCCTCTTCGAGAAGCTGCCCGTCGCGCGCTTCCCTGTAGTAGAGCATGGTGCCGGCGTCTTCAGGTTCATAAAGTTGTCCGACCGGCGAATAGATCCCCACCTGGCGAAACAAGTTCGCCATGCCGAACGTACGGGCCTCGTCGGCGACGATCGGCACAATCCGGGGCCCCAAAGTCTTGTCCTTAAGCAGATTGGTGAACATCCTCACCACGGCCATCGTGGTGGACATTTCCTTGTTTTGGGCTTGCAGGGCAAAGTCAGCGTAGGTTGATATGGGAGGAATCGCGACCGGTTCGGAGACCCTCCGCCTGGCCGGCATGTAACCGCCGAGCTCGCCACGCCGGTCGCGCAAGTACTTTATTTCGGCGCTATCATCAGCCGGTTTGTAGAACTCGAGAGTCTCAACCTGAACGTTCGTCAGCGGCAGACCAAAGCGGTCTCGGAATGCAAGCAGCGCCTCGACGTCGAGTTTCTTTGCCTGATGAGACGTCATGCGGGACTCGCCCGCACCACCCATTCCATATCCTTTCTTGGTCTTCGCCAGGATTACCGTCGGCCTGCCCTTGGTGGCTTTGGCTGCCTCGAACGCGGCAAAGAGTTTGCGAATATCGTGACCGCCGCGCTTGAGCTGATCGACGTCCTTATCTGACATATGCGCGACGAGAGCCCGCACCTCAGGGTCCTCTCCGAAGAAATTGGCCAGATTATAGGCGCCGTCCTTGGCCCCGAGCGTCTGAAATTTACCGTCGACGGTTGCCGCGAAGCGGCGCAACAGCGCATGGCTCTTGTCCCGAGCGAAGATATTGTCCCACTCGGTTCCCCACAGCACCTTGATCACGTTCCAGCCCGCTCCACGAAAGAGCTGTTCGAGTTCCTGGATGATCTGGCCGTTGCTGCGCACCGGCCCGTCGAGACGCTGAAGGTTGCAATTGATGATGAAAGTCAGATTGTCGAGTTTTTCCCTCGCGGCCAGCGTCAGGCCCGCAATGGACTCGGGCTCGTCCATTTCGCCGTCACCGAACACGCCCCATATATGACGTCCGTCAGTATCAACGAGCTTGCGGTCCCGAAGGTAGCGCATAAACCTGGCGTGGTAGATGGCGCTGATCGGGCCGATGCCCATCGAACCTGTAGGGACTTGCCAGAAGTCAGGCATGAGCCAGGGATGCGGATAGGAGCAGAGGCCAGACCCGCCGATTTCCCTTCGATAGTTCTCCAGGTTTTCCTTCGTCAGCCGGCCTTCAAGGAAGGCCCGGGCATACACACCTGGCGCCGAATGCGGTTGAAAGAAGACCAGGTCGCCGTCGTCTTCGCCCGAATCCGCTTTGAAAAAGTGGTTGAAGCCGACTTCAAAGATCTCGGCCGCCGAAGCGTAGCTTGCCACGTGGCCGCCGAGCTCACCGTAGGCCTTGTTCGCCCTCACAACCATCGCCAACGCGTTCCAGCGCATAATGGCGGTCAGCCGGGTCTCCAATTCCACATCGCCAGGAAACGGCGGCTGCGCCTCCAGCGAGATCGTGTTTCGATAGGGAGAAAACGGCAGGACGTCGGGCAACACATCGAGCTCTTTGGCCTTTTCGTCAAGGGCGCTCATCACGAAGCGCGCTCGAGCGTCACCGGATTCCCGTATCAGCGACTCTAGGGATGCCACCCAATCCGCAGTCTCGAGAGGGTCAAGATCGTCAATGTTGTTTATGCTGTCAGCGTTCATAGCAATACACTCCTTCGATGCGACTCGAAGACTAACTTCCGATCGGAATGAAAGGCGGACTTTGGAAATATCTTTCGGGCATGTCAGGAGGCGATGACCGACGCTCGCTTTGGGAGACCTCGTGCGACGGACCCGATTATGGTGGTCCTTACTTTTGGCATGCAAAGTCCTCTCGAATTGGCCCACGAGCGGGAGCGATATGGCCAACAGATCGCATCACGCCGGGACACATTTGTACCCGGTCGTTTGCCGGCCTGCTTTTCGCAGAGAGCCATTTCTGCCATGAAACTGCCATGGCCGCTGGACCAGCCGACGAAGCGGCGCAACAAGGGGATATCGAGTGGATATGTGTCTCATGGCGAACCGGTATGCTAGCGCTTCTCCCGCATTGCAGGGCGATCGTGATGCTGCTGCCCGAAACGGAGTCGCGGCGCCCCCTCAGAAATTGGCAGTCTGGCCCACCCGTTCCATTGAGACCCTGAGCGGCGCCTAGGCAACACCGCAAGGAAGGAGTTTGGCTTTCCCAGTCGGCTGCGTTCTGGCTGCTGTCGTTCCCTCGGCTGCTGACCATGGATGTGCCTTTGCGCGGTCCGGCCGAAGCGCGCCAGACAGTTCGTGAAAAGTCACTCTCGGGCGACCGCGGCTGCTGTTGGCCTGAACTGACGTCGCTTCACATGGACCTTGGGGTTGAGGGGACGCTGCATCCTCGGCCTCTGCCGCGACAGCTGGATTTGGCCAGAGAAACTCGGCAGGCCAAAAACCCCTGTTGGACGTTGCCGGCACCTTCGGTTCTTCAAACCAAACTCATCAGACGATCATGACGCGATCCAGGCAGCCCTGACGCCAGATCGCCGGCGACGGCATTTTCAGGGTGACGGGGAGCCATCTCCTGCCTGGTATTATGCATGTGCCCGTCAAGAATCGGGCCCTCATGTACAAAACACGGCCCGCTTACAAAAACGGGCCAAGCGTCGAACTGCTAACGTTTCCCAGTCAAATCCGCGTCCACCTCGCTAGGCGGCTCAAAGGCGGAAGAGGGGAAAAGTTTGATAGAGGCTTTCACGGACACGAAAGAGTGCGGGCAGTTACTGCTCGACTTTCATCTGTCTCTCTTTCAGTCAACGGCGGAGGAGGCATGAGTTCCGCGCCAATGCTGTCGTGTGAAAAGCTCACGAAGTTCTTTGGCCCTTTTCAGGCCATGAACGATTGTTCGATCTCCGTGGGTGCCAACTCAATCACCGGTCTTATTGGCCCCAACGGCGCCGGCAAGACGACACTATTCAACTTGATCGCCGGTGCCCACCGTCCGACGTCCGGCAAGATCGTATTCCTGGGCGAGGACATTTCGGATCTCGCTCCCAATCAGCGTTTTGCCCGCGGCCTCGTTCGGACCTTCCAGATACCCCACGAATTTCACCATCTGACCGTCTTGGAGAACCTGATGATGGTAGCCCCGCATCAACCCGGGGAACGATTTTTGAGTAACTGGCTGTCGCCGATGACGACGAGGAGAGCCGAGCGGCAAACGCGCGACAAGGCGCGGGATGTGCTCGAGTTCATCGAACTCACCCACATTGCTTCCCAGCCCGCGGGCCTGATCTCGGGTGGACAGAAAAAGCTCCTGGAGTTGGGCAGGACAATGATGACCGACGCCAAGCTCGTTTTGCTTGACGAGCCGGCGGCCGGGGTGAATCGCACCCTTTTGCGCAAGATCGAGCAGAAGATTGAGTACCTGCACGACAAGCTCGGATACACGTTCATCCTGATCGAGCATGACATGGAGATGATCGAGCGCCTCTGCCAACCTGTGATCTGCATGGCTGAGGGCAAGGTTTTGATCGAGGGGGATTTCAGGACCGTCCGCTCCGATCCCCAGGTTCTCGAAGCGTATCTCGGAGAAAGAGCGGGAGCGAAGCAATGAACCCCGCCCTTGTCATGACGCATGTGCGCGGCGGTTACGGAGACGCCGATATTCTGCTCGATGTCTCGATGGAAGTTGCCGAGCGTGAGATCGTCGCAGTGGTCGGACCCAATGGCGCCGGCAAGTCCACGGCGATGAAGGCCGTTTTCGGTCTTTTGCAAGTCCGGGACGGTTCAATCGTTTTCGACGGAACCAACATCACCGGCTGGTCGCCCAACAGGATTGTTCAAGCCGGCATCAGCTACGTCCCACAAGTGGATAATGTCTTCGGTGACATGACGGTCCACGAGAACCTGGAGATGGGAGCCTTCCTGACGAAGGGCGACTTCTCGGCGGCATGCGACCGCGTCTATCAGTTGTTTCCGGATCTAAAGGGCAAGAGGAAGGCGCTTGCCGGTGGCCTGTCCGGCGGTCAGCGCCAGATGGTGGCGATGGGCAGGGCTCTCATGCTCCAGCCCAAGGTCCTTCTGCTTGACGAGCCAACGGCCGGACTATCTCCCAAGTATATGGAGCAGATCTTTCAGATCAGCCGGGACGTCAGAGACACGGGCGTCTCCATCCTTCTTGTCGAGCAGCACGCCAAGCAGGCCCTCGCCTTTGCCGATCGCGGGTACGTGCTGGCCGCCGGACGCAACCGGCACGATGGAAAGGGCAGCGAATTGCTGGCTGACCGTACCGTGGCTGACATGTTCCTTGGTGGATAGGGGCTGCTTTCGATGGCCGAATTTCTCAACTTCTACGTCGTGCCAGGCATTGTCATCGGCTCGGTGTACGCATTTGCCGCAATTGGAATCACGCTCGTGTTCTCAATTATGCGGCATGCCCATCTTGCTCACGGGGACATGGCGACTGTCGGCGCTTATCTTGCCTTGGCCGGATCCGCGTCGATCGGGCTGCCAGTCTACGTCGCTCTGCTCGTCGCGATACCGATCACGGGAGCGATCGCTGTGGGGCTTGATCGCCTTTTTTATGAACACTTGCGGGCCAAACCCAAGATCCTGACCACGATCGCCTCTCTGGGGGTTGCCCTGATGCTCCGCTCCGTCGTTCAGGTCATCTGGGGGGTCAACACCACGACCTACGCCAAAGGCATCACGCGCCCGCAGGACTGGTTCGGATTGAGAGTCAAGATCTCGGAACTGTACACGGTTGTGGCTCTCATTGTCGTGGTTTCCTGCCTGGTCCTCTTCCTCACGCGCACAAAGTGGGGAAAGGCGATGCGCGCGATGTCGGACAACCGGAATCTGGCTCTTCTTTGCGGGATCGACAACGCCAAGGTCGTCACTCTCACCTGGTTGATCGTCGGTGGGCTTTGCGCGGCAGCCGGCTTCTTCCTGGGAATGAATTACGAACTGAAGTCCATGATGGGCTGGAACATCATTCTGCCAGCTTTCTCGGCGGCCATCCTTGGCGGGGTCGGGCGCATCGAGGGCGCACTGATCGGCGGTTTGATCATAGGCGTCGTCGAAGAGCTTTCAGTCTCGTTCCTGCCGACTGAATACAAAGCCCTCAGCGCGTTCGCGATCCTTCTGCTCGTGCTCCTGGTGCGTCCCACGGGTCTCTTCATCGGCAAAGTTTTGTAGGCGGTGTGACATGGAGCTTCTTGGCGCATTGAACTACCCCATTTACGTCGCAACCTTCATCTGCATCTACGGGTTCTTGGCCATCGGCCTCAATATTCAATGGGGCTATGCCGGCCTGTTCAATGCCGGTATCGCCGGCTTCTTCGCGGTCGGCGCCTATACAACGGCGATCCTCACGTCTCCCCCGGTAGCCGACAGGCTCGGCGGCTTCGGCCTGCCGGTCTTCGTTGGCGTGATCGGAGCGATGGCGTTGTCCGCAATCATTGCTTGGCCTGTGGGAAAACTTTGCCTCAGATTCAGGGGCGACTATCTCGCCATCGTCACCATCGGAGTCGCCGAGACGATCCGGCTCATTGCGAGGTCCGAGGACTGGTTGACGGGCTCGACGCGCGGCATCAACGACGTTCCCCGGCCCTTTGGAGACTTGCCGTACACTATCTCGCAGCTGGCTTTTTTCGGCATGGCCGCCGCGATCCTTCTGGTAACCTACCTTCTCGTAGAAAGGCAATCATCCGCGCCCTGGGGCAGGATGATGCGGGCAATTCGCGACAATGAGGTTGCCGCACTGGCCATGGGCAAAGACGTCCCCTTTCGACGTCTGCAGGCCTTCGTCTTCGGGGCCGCCTTGATGGGTCTCGGCGGGGCGCTGTACGCGCACCTGGGTCGATCCATCACCCCTGATGCCGTCGATCCGATGATAGCCTCATTCCTGATATGGATCATGGTGATCCTGGGAGGTTCGGGCAACAACCGCGGCGTTCTTGCCGGCGTCGCCGTCGTTTGGATTATCTGGTCCGCCTCCGAGTTCGTCACCGACCAACTGCCAATCGAATACGCCCTGCAGGCCAAGTACGGCCGAATCTTCCTGATCGGCCTCATGCTCCAACTCGTCCTTCGCTTTCGGCCGGAGGGGATATTTCCCGAGAAGCGCCCGCTGCTGAAGGATGCTCGCCAAGAGGAGGAGCCGGACCAAGCCGCCGAACGTGCCTGAAAAGTCAAATCAACGCAGCCCATCTCGATGGGGAACACACGAATGGAGAACACACATGAATAAACTAGTTGCCGCTTTCGCGTTGGCGATGGGAGCGACGGCGCTGTCAACCCCGTCCTGGGCGGATCAGTCCATCGGTCTGCTCGGCGGGATCACTGGCGGAGCCGCCGCCCTGGCGCCCGAGATCATGAAATCCTACGACTTTGCCGTCAAGCAGATCAACGATCAGGGGGGACTGCTGAAGGGCGAGAAGTTGATCGGCGTCGTGGCAGACGATGGGTGCAATCCGCAAATTGGCGCCGATGCAGCCGGTAAGGTTGTGAATGTCTCCAAGGTCATCGGCATCGTTGGTCCTTGGTGCTCTGGCGCTGTTATATCCGCTGCCAATTCCGTTACGATTCCCGCCGCCATCGTGCTGATCACGCCGGCCGGTACCTCACCGGTAATCACAACGCTCAAAGACAACGATACAGTTTTCCGCACAGTGCCGTCGGACGAATATCAGGGGCAGGTCCTCGCTCGTACCATGCTCGAGCGCGGTGTGAAGAAAATCGCCGTGGCTTATATCAACAATGACTATGGAAAAGGCTTGGCCGAGGCTTTCAAGAAAGAATACGAAGCTAAAGGCGGAAAAATCGCCGGCTACGCAGCGCACGATGAATCAAAGCCCTCCTATCGTGCCGATCTCGCCGAACTCGCCAAGGGCGGCGCCGATACCCTGCTTGTCCTGGACTATGGTGACACATCGGGCCTCACGATTGTGAGGGAGTCCATTGAGAACGACTTCTTCAAGAACTTTGTCGGCTCGGAGGGCATGCGCTCTGCGGCGCTTATAAACGGCATCGGCGCGGACAATCTCGCAAATTTTCTTGTCTCCTCACCGAAAGGCGAACAGTCGGATGCGCTGGACACCTTCAACAACGAGTTCAAGGAAGCCGGCGGTGACCCCAACGGCACCTTCGTAACGAATTCCTACGACGCGGTGTTCCTGCTTGCGCTCGCCATAGAAAAAGCCAGCGGCGAAAAATCAAAGATCTCCGCGGCCCTTCGCGATGTAACTGCTGGAAAGGGCGATGTCGTCGAGCCCGGCCAATGGAAGAAGGCCAAGGAGTTGATCGATGCCGGCAAGGACATCCACTACAAGGGCGCTTCAGGCGAGTTCAAGTTCGACAAGAATGGCGACGTACCGGGGAGCTACGGCCTCTACAAGGTCAATGGCAAGGACTACGAACTCCTCACCACGATGAAATAACCCTCCCAAGCCCGCGGACCGCGGGCCAACTGCCAGCCGGTCGAAGCCCGGCTGGCACTTTTTCAACATGGCGCGCCTGGGGCAGCCGCAGCCGCAATGCACGCACCAGCGCCACATGTGGCTATATCCGCCATGCGCTCGCGCAGCTGTTGAAGAACGAATTGAGACCCATGAAGAATTCTCCCTACGCCGAACGAATGAAGCATGTCAGGCCTTCGGCCATCCGGGACCTGTTGAAGCTGGGCGCGGATCCGGAAATAATCTCCTTCGGAGGCGGCTATCCAGACGCAAGCCTTTTCCCGCTCGATACCCTCTCGTCAGCCTTCGAGACTGCAATTCGTGAAAGCGGTCGCGAGGCACTTCAATACACGGTCTCCAATGGCATACCGCGGCTGAGGGCCCAGATAGCCGTGCGGATGGGCGCGGAAGGGGTAAGATGCGACGCCGATTGTGTCCTCATCTTGCAGGGAGCGCAGCAAGGTCTCGACCTGGTCGCCAAGATGCTGGTCGACAAGGATGATCTGATCGTCGTTGAAGATCCGACATTCCTTGGGGCGCTGGCTGCCTTCAATCCCTACGAGCCGACCTATGCGACCGTGCCCATCGACGACCAAGGCATCGACATGGAGGCTCTTGAACGCACGCTTCGCGGTCATCCGGAAGCCAAGTTCATTTACACTGTTCCTGAATTCCAAAATCCCACGGGAGTGACCCTCAGCCTTGAGCGCAGAAAGACGCTGATCCAGCTCGCCAACAAGTACGACGTGTTGATCCTTGAGGACACGCCCTACAGAGAGATCAGGTTTGAAGGGAATTCGCTGCCTTCGCTCAAAAGCCTGGATACCGAGGATCGCGTTATTTACCTCGGCAGTTTTTCCAAGATACTCGCACCTGGCCTGCGCTTAGGTTGGGCCGTTGCCCCGCGCCCGGTCATCGAGCATATGACGCTGCTCAAACTTGCCGCTGACACCCAATGCAACACGCTCAACATGACGGCAGTCTCGCTTTTCCTGGAGCGGGCGGATGTCGAGCGCCACATAGAAGATATTCGCAAGACCTACCTTCGCAAAAAAAACCTGATGCTCGACACAATCCGGCGAAGCTTTCCCCAAGAGATCGCCTTCACCGACCCAAGCGGCGGTATGTTTACCTGGCTGACTTTTCCCGACGGCTTCGATGCTGGCGAATTCATGCAGGCGTTTTCCCTGCCGCGCGCCAAAGTGGCCTATGTCCCGGGCGCTCCTTTTTTTGCAGGCAGACAGAAAGTCAACAACGCGCGGATCAGCTATTCGACGCAAACTGATGAGCAGATCGCCAAAGGATCAGCGCGCTTGGAGTTTTGCTCAAGGAACACATGTGAGGCGATTGAAGAGGGCAGGCAGCAGTCAGATGGCAATAAACGTTTCGATGGAGGCGCTAACGGCCCCGATAGATTTTTTGGCGCTCGGTTCGGCACTCTTGCTTGACGCAACGGAGCAGAAGGCAACCTTCCCCGCAATACGTGGGTTAAGCATGAAAGATATTGTTTGATGCGCCTGGTCCTGGAGCAGCTTGAAATTCGGCGGAACGAAGCCCGGCTCGGCGGCGGCCAAAGTCGTATCGATGCCCAGCACGCCAAAGGCAAGCTGACGGCGCGCGAGCGGCTTGAAGTGCTGCTCGATGAAGGATCGTTCGAAGAATACGACATGTATGTAACCCACCGGGCCACCGAGTTCGGCATGGCCGCGCAGAAAGTGGCCGGAGATGGGGTCGTGACCGGTTGGGGGACGATCAATGGCCGCATGGTCTACGTCTTCAGCCAGGACTTTACCGTGCTCGGTGGCTCGCTGTCCGAGACACACGCGCAGAAGATCTGCAAGATCATGGACATGGCTGCCCGCAACGGTGCGCCGGTGGTCGGACTGAACGATTCCGGCGGCGCCCGCATTCAGGAGGGTGTCGCCTCGCTCGCCGGCTATGCCGAAGTATTCAAGCGCAACGTTGACGTTTCCGGCGTCATCCCGCAGATCTCCGTGATCATGGGACCGTGCGCCGGCGGCGCCGTCTATTCGCCGGCCATGACGGACTTTATCTTCATGGTCCGCGATTCTTCCTACATGTTTGTCACCGGCCCGGATGTGGTCAAGACCGTCACGAATGAAATCGTGACGGCAGAAGAGCTCGGTGGCGCACAAACACATACCAGCAAGTCGTCGGTCGCCGATGGCGCTTTCGAGAACGACATCGAGGCGTTGGAAGGGGTGCGACGGCTCTTTGACTTTCTGCCGCTGAACAATCGGCAGGCACCGCCGGTGCGGCCATTCTTCGATGATCCGGCGCGGCTCGACATGCGGCTTGATACGCTGGTACCAAACAATGCGGCAAAGCCTTACGACATGAAGGAACTTATTCTGGCGATCGCCGACGAAGGCGATTTCTTCGAAATCCAACAGGCCTTCGCCAGAAACATTATCACCGGCTTCCTGCGCATCGAAGGACAGACGGTGGGTGTCGTCGCCAACCAGCCGATGGTGTTGGCCGGATGCCTCGACATCGATTCCAGCCGCAAGGCAGCGCGTTTTGTCCGCTTCTGCGACGCCTTCAACATTCCACTCTTAACGCTGGTCGATGTGCCCGGCTTCCTGCCGGGAACCGCGCAGGAATATGGTGGGGTGATCAAGCATGGTGCCAAGCTCCTGTTCGCCTACTCACAGGCCACAGTGCCAATGGTGACGCTGATCACGCGCAAGGCCTATGGCGGCGCCTATGACGTCATGGCGTCCAAGCACATCGGCGCGGACGTCAACTACGCCTGGCCGACAGCAGAGATCGCCGTGATGGGCGCCAAGGGGGCAACCGAAATCCTCTACCGCTCCGAACTCGGCAATGCCGAAAAGATCGCCAAGCGGACCCAGGATTACGAGGAGCGTTTCGCCAATCCGTTCGTTGCCGCCGAACGTGGTTTTATCGACGAGGTAATCATGCCGCACTCGTCACGCAAGCGCATTGCGCGCGCCTTCGCGGCGCTGCGCGGCAAGAACCTCGAGTCACGCTGGAAGAAACACGACACCATGCCGCTATGAAAAAAGCGCGATTCACAAAGACTTCGGATGTTCGCTTGCGCCAGGCGGCCGGCGAGGACGAGTCGTTGATACTCGAACTCGAACGGTCGACCATAAGAAAGGCGGCGGAAAGCACTTTCGGTCGTTGGACACCTCGACCAGGCATGGGGGACAGATTCCCTCAATGCAGCTGGATAATTCAATATAAAAATGACGATGTCGGGTGCATTACAATTCATGAAGAGAGAGGGTTAATATTAATAGATCAATTTTACATCGTACGTACTTGTCAAAATATTGGAATTGGAACGGTCGTTCTTGTAGAAATTATAAACAAAGCCTCAATTGGTATGCGAAATATTCAAGTAAATATATTTAATCGTGGGGAAGATGTTCGACGCTTCTTCGAAATTGCTGGATTCGTCATAAAGGCAAGATCCCAAAATATTCTGACACTCGAGTACGTGCACCAACGAGAATCTCCAACTTGGGTAAATTGATGTTTCGAAAGATCCTGATCGCCAACCGGGGCGAAATCGCGTGCCGCGTCATCAAGACGGCAAGGAAGCTAGGCATCGCCACCGTGGCCGTCTACTCCGACGCAGACCGCGACGCACTGCATGTGAAGATGGCCGACGAAGCGGTGCATATCGGACCGGCTCCATCCTCGCAGTCCTACATCGTCATCGACAAGATACTCGACGCGATCCGTGCCACTGGCGCCGACGCGGTGCATCCGGGCTACGGGTTCCTGTCGGAGAACGCCAATTTTGCCGATGCGCTCAAGGACGCCGGTATCGCCTTCATCGGTCCGCCGGTGGTGGCGATTGAGGCCATGGGTGACAAGATCACCTCCAAGCGCATCGCCGCCGCCGCGAGTGTCTCAACCGTGCCCGGCCATATGGACTTGATCGAGGATGCCGACGAGGCCGTTCGCATCTCCTCGTCGATCGGCTATCCGGTTATGATCAAGGCGTCCGCCGGCGGCGGCGGCAAGGGCATGCGCATCGCCTGGAGTGACAGCGAAGCTCGAGAGGGGTTTCAGTCGTCAAGGAACGAGGCCAAGGCCTCCTTTGGCGACGACCGCATCTTTATTGAAAAATTTGTCACTCAGCCGCGCCATATCGAAGTCCAGGTGCTGGGTGATCAGCACGGCAACATCGTCTATCTCGGCGAGCGTGAATGCTCGATCCAGCGACGCAACCAGAAGGTCATCGAGGAGGCGCCATCACCCTTCCTCGATCCGGTTACCCGCAAGGCCATGGGCGAGCAGGCCGTCGCGCTCGCACGTCAGGTGGGATATTTCTCCGCTGGCACGGTCGAGTTCATCGTAGACGGGCAAAAGAACTTCTACTTCCTCGAGATGAACACCCGGCTTCAGGTCGAGCATCCTGTGACTGAATTGATCACCGGCCTCGACCTGGTGGAAGAGATGATCCGGGTGGCTGCCGGCGAAAGGCTACGCATGACACAAGACGATGTGAAGCTGAATGGCTGGGCGATCGAAAGCCGGCTCTATGCCGAGGATCCCCATCGCAATTTCCTGCCCTCCATCGGGCGTCTCGCCCGCTACCAGCCGCCGGTCGAGGGGCGGCGCGAGGATGGCACGGTCGTGCGCAACGACACCGGAGTATTCGAGGGCGGCGAGATCTCGATGTACTACGACCCGATGATCGCAAAGCTCTGCGCCTGGGCGCCGGACCGGAACGCGGCGATCGATGCGATGGCGCGCGCGCTCGACGATTTCGAGGTCGAAGGCATCGCCCACAACCTCCCATTCCTATCGGCGGTGATGGGACAGCAGCGCTTTCGCGAGGGCCGGCTGACCACGGCCTACATCCAGGAAGAGTTCCCGGACGGTTTTCAAGGCGTTGAGCCGGACGATACCCAGGCGTGCCTGCTGGCGCAGATCGCGGTTTTTGTCAACCGCCTGGCGGAGCAACGCGCCGCACGAATTTCGGGGGCGCTTGCCAACCATCCGCGCCGTATTGGCGAGGACTGGGCGGTGACACTTGGCAACCGGCAGTTTGTCGCCACGGCCCTGGAGGAGAGCGGGCACACATTGGTCTCGCTCGACGGCCGTGAGGCTGTCCGGGTGAAAAGCGACTGGCTGCCCGGCAGGCCACACGCGCATTTTCTTGTTGGGGCCGAGAACGTAGGGGGCAAAATAGCCCCGTCCAAGTCCGGTTGGCGGCTGCAATGGCGTGGCATCGACCTTGTTGCCATCGTGCGTTCGCCGCGTGCCGCGCAGTTGGCGCGTCTGATGCCGGTCAAGGCGCCGCCTGACACGTCGAAGATGCTGCTGTGCCCGATGCCCGGCGTCATCACTTCCCTGGCGGTGCAGGTGGGCGACACGGTCGAGGCCGGGCAGACGCTTGCGACCGTCGAGGCGATGAAGATGGAAAACGTGCTGCGCGCCGAGCGCCTGGCGGTGGTGAAGGCGATCGCGGCGAAGGCCGGCGCCAGCCTCGCGGTCGACGACCTCATCATGGAGTTCGAGTGATGGCCGACGAGCTCGAACATTGGCGTGCCCTCGCCGAGCGCGAGGTCAAGGCCGACCCGGACACGCTTACCTGGCGCACGTCGGAAGGCATCGACGTCAAGCCTCTCTACACGGCACAGGATCTTGAGGGAAACGACTATCTGGGCGGCTTGCCGGGGCAAAGACCGTTCCTGCGCGGGCCACGCGCAACCATGTATGCCGGCCGTCCATGGACCATCCGGCAATATGCCGGCTTCTCGACGGCCGCGGCCTCCAACGCCTTCTACCGCAAGGCGCTTGCCGCCGGCCAGCAAGGCGTATCGGTGGCCTTCGACCTTGCCACCCATCGCGGCTATGACAGCGACCACCCGCGCGTCGAGGGCGATGTCGGCAAGGCGGGCGTGGCAATCGATTCCGTCGAAGACATGAAGATCCTGTTCGAAGGAATTCCGCTCGACAAGGTTTCGGTGTCGATGACGATGAACGGCGCGGTGATCCCGATCCTCGCCAGCTTCATCGTCGCCGGCGAGGAGCAGGGCGTGCGGCGCGCGCAGCTCTCCGGGACGATCCAGAACGACGTCCTCAAGGAGTTCATGGTCCGCAACACCTACATCTACCCGCCCGAGCCCTCGATGCGGATCGTCGCCGATATCATCGAGTACACCGCGCAGGAGATGCCGAAATTCAACTCGATCTCGATCTCTGGCTACCACATGCAGGAGGCCGGGGCGACGCTGGTGCAGGAACTCGCCTTCACGCTAGCCGACGGGCGCGAATATGTCCGCGCGGCGCTGAAGAAAGGGCTCGATGTCGACGATTTCGCGGGCCGGCTGTCCTTCTTCTTCGCGATCGGCATGAACTTCTTCATGGAGGCAGCCAAGCTGCGCGCGGCGCGGCTTCTGTGGACCCGGATCATGGAGGAGTTCCAGCCGAAGAAGGCCTCCTCGCTGATGCTGCGCACCCACTGCCAGACCTCCGGCGTCTCGCTGCAGGAGCAGGACCCCTACAACAACATCGTGCGCACGGCCTTCGAGGCGATGAGCGCGGTGCTGGGCGGCACGCAGAGCCTGCATACCAATTCCTTCGACGAGGCGATTGCGCTTCCGACCGAATTCTCAGCGCGCATCGCGCGCAACACCCAGCTCATCCTCCAGCACGAGACGGGTGTCACGAAGGTGGTCGATCCGCTGGCCGGCTCCTACTATGTCGAGAGCCTGACCAAGGAACTCGCCGACGCGGCGTGGGCGCTGATCGAGGAGGTCGAGGCAAGGGGCGGCATGACCAAGGCGGTCATCGAAGGGTTGCCCAAGCGCCTGATCGAAGAGGCCGCGACGCGCAGGCAGGCCGCGGTCGATCGCGGCGACGACGTGATCGTCGGCGTCAACAGGTATCGTCTCGAGAACGAGGATCAAATCGACATCCTCGACATCGACAACAAGGCGGTGCGCGAGGCGCAGGTGAAGCGCCTCGATCAGATCCGCCGGCAACGTGATCCCCTCCGCGCCGAGACCGCGCTCGCGAACCTGGAGAAAATCGCCCGCACTGGCGAGGCCAACATGCTCGCAGCGGCGGTCGAAGCGGCGCGTGCGCGCGCCAGCGTCGGCGAGGTCTCCGACGTCCTGCGCCGGGCCTTTGGCGACCATGCGGCGGCGCCCAGGGTTGTGCGCAATATCTATGGCAAGTCCTATTCCGGAGAGCCCGAGTACGAGACGCTGGTTGCGCGCCTCGAAGAGCTTGCCGCATCGCTTGGCGGGAAGCCGCGCATCATGGTGGCAAAGCTTGGCCAGGACGGCCACGACCGTGGCGCCAAGGTCATCGCGTCGGCTTTCGGGGATGTCGGTTTCGAGGTGATCGCCGGCGCCTTGTTCCAGACGCCGGACGAAGCAGCCGACCTTGCCGTCAAATCCCGCGTACAGGTCGTCGGCATGTCCTCGCTGGCGGCCGGCCACAAGACCCTGGCTCCGCAGCTCGTCGAAGCGCTCAGGGCGCGAGGGGCGAGCGACGTCGTCGTGGTGGTCGGCGGCGTCATTCCTCGACAGGACTATCAGTTCCTGCTCAACCACGGCGTCGCCGCGGTCTTCGGTCCTGGTACCAATGTTCTTGACGCGGCACGCCGCGTGCTTGACCTCCTGGAAGGCAGACGGCGCAACACATAGCTGCCCGCCGGACGCGGTGTTCTGGCAGGCATACACATTCTTGATGGCAACGCGCCACCGGCCAGCAGACAAACGAGGATACTCTTTTGAGCACCGTTGTTCATACCAGGTCAGTCGGATATTGGTCCGATGAAGAGGAGAACACCTCTCGTCGGCCTCACGGCATATACCACTCCGATGGCCGCGCTGGTCGACCGGCACTGCGACTTTGTTCTTGTTGGTGACAGTGTCGGCATGCTGTTGCACGGAATGTCACCGTAGGTGTACCCTTGGCATGATGATCCTGCACGGCAGGGCCGTCAGGCGTGGCCTGGAGCGAGCTTTGATGGTCGTAGACATGCCTTTCGGCTCCTATGAAGAAAGTGAAGAGCAGCCTTTCGCAATGCCGCCCGACTGATGGCCGAGACCGGCTGCGCGGCAGTGAAACTTGAAGGCGGAGAAAGCATGGCTGCGGTACCGCTCAGCCGGTCTCGGCGAAGGTCTTTTAGGGCCGATCTGCGTTGAGGAGCGGTCGACACAACCCGTTCCGCCTAAGGGGCGCAACAGCGAATCGGCTCTCGTGAGTGCTGAATTTCGCCGCCTGAGGCCTTCTTGCCTCACGCCGAGAATGTGGCCTATGATGCTTAAAGATCGGCCAATCTGGGCGACAATAGCCGCCGGAAGCTTGTCTGGCGGTCTCCCCTGGCGGCGCAGGCCATAAGCGGAAGCAGCGCCGACCGACCGATGCAGTGCGCCTTTTCCAGTCGGCTTGCAGGAGAATGACATGTCGTGGACACATTTGCGCCAGCTGGACGAGCGTGCCATCCGTTATTTCGCAGTCGTTTGTGAAGAGCAGTCGGTGCGGGCAGCCGCCGAGCGTCTGCGTATCGCGCCATCGGCGGTTGCACGAAAGTTGAAAGAACTCGAAGCCGACCTCGGAATTGTTCTGCTGACGCGCACCTCAAAAGGTGTATCACCGACTGCCTTAGGAGTCGTCTTCCTGGAATATGTGACGCGGCGCCATCGCCAGGATTCCGAGATCATCAGTCACTTGCTGGAACTGACCCGGCTTAAGCGGGGGGAAATTCGGGTAGCCCTCGGCGAGGCGTTCCTTCTGGATTTCGTGACATCGGCCACTGCCCGGTTTCGGCAAAAGCATCCCGAGATTTGCTTTATCATCCAGGTCATGAATACCGAGCAGATCATGCAATCGCTCGAAGAAAACATCACCGACATCGGTCTGGCATTCAATCCGCCCGATCCCCAATCGGCCATCACGGTTTTTGAACGGACGAGCAATTTCAGCTGCATTGTGCCACGAAGCTGGCATGGACTGGACGGCGACACTGTTTCGGTCAGCCAACTGAGCAGCCATCCCTGTGGCCTGCTCTCGCGGGATTTCAGCGCGCGGCGAATGATTGATGCGGCGGAGAGGGCGGCGGGTGTCCGGCTCCAGGTAGCGATGGAGACCAATTCACTCTATGCGCTCAAGCAGTTTGTTTATAGCGGGCTTGGGCCAACCCTGCTGCCGGACTTTGCGATCAGTCCCAAGTCGTCAAAGCATGACATTCGCCACCTTGCAGTGTCGGACGAGCTGCTTAATAGAATTCCTGTCCGAGCCTTTATTAGCAATCTAGGCAAGGATCATCCCACGACAATGGAATTGATCAGCATCATGGACAAGCACATGGACCTATTTTGCGATGCAAACGAGGTAAAGGTGCACTGGCCATTGCGGAACAACCTCGATTGGAAAAAGTCCGCTGCAGGTTCGGTAGACAGCGAGATCAATGAACTGCTGCATACATAATTAGTTCGTCGGTCGCTGTTTCAGCCGACATTTCTTCAACGATTTTGCCTTGCCGTGCAATCAGGATGCGATCGGAAAGTACTTTAACCTCCGGAAGATAGGAAGATATCACTATCACCGAAATACCATTGTCGGCAAGCTTGTTGAGAAACTCATGAATTTCAGCGATGGCGCCGACGTCAACTCCGCGTGTCGGCTCGTCGAAGATAACAATTCGTGGCTTTTGTACAAGCGCCTTAGCAATGACAACCTTCTGCTGATTGCCCCCTGAGAGCTCGATTACTTTTGCGCCAGGATCAATGGCGCGGACGCCAAGCGCAGTGGTCCAGGAGCTGGCCAACTGGCGGGCCATGGCTGGCGTTACGATTGCCAACGGGTTTGAGCGGGTTGCCACCTGTCCGATCTGGATATTCTCCGAAATCGACATCGTCTCAAAAAAGCCCTCAAGCTTCCGGTCCTCAGTCACATAAACGATGCCGTCCTGCACGGCCGGACGCGGTGTTCGATAACGCACCTGCCGGCCTTCGAGCTTGATTGTGCCTCCATGCAGCAAGTCGCGCTTGATCAACCCGGCCACAACCTTCATCATCTCGGTACGGCCCGCTCCAACAAGTCCGAAAACCCCTGTGATCTGGCCGGAGAAGATGGAAAACGAAGAGTTTCGCACCATCTTTCCCATCGACAGG
Organism: Mesorhizobium argentiipisi (SeqCode); assembly: GCF_037179585.1. Lineage (NCBI taxonomy): Bacteria > Pseudomonadati > Pseudomonadota > Alphaproteobacteria > Hyphomicrobiales > Phyllobacteriaceae > Mesorhizobium > Mesorhizobium argentiipisi (SeqCode). The sequence continues at coordinate 122,727 of NZ_JAPYKO010000005.1, read as the reverse complement.
TTTTCTACCTCGAGCAGCTTTTTGCCGTATGGTCGCCTACGCCGCGCCGTAGCCCCATGGGCGCCATATATTTCACTGGTCAGTTCGCGCCCAACCATCGCTCGGATGATCCTGTCGTGATTGAAGGCGGAACAAGTATCACTCGCGACCAGTTCACCATCGCGTAGGATTGTAATCCTGTTGGAGATGAGCAAGGCATCCTCCAGTGCGTGGCTGATGAAGACGATCGAGACGCCCTGCTTCTGCAGGCGGCGAACCAGGCTGAAGAAGTGCTTCTTTTCCTCCGGCGTCAATGTCGCGGTCGGCTCATCAAAGATGATGACGCGGGCCTTATGATGTACCGCGCGGGCGATTTCCACCATCTGCTTTTGCGCGCCGCCCAGGGCGCTCACCAGGCTGGTGGGGTCGACCTGAAAATTCAACGACTGCAAGAATTGCTGAGCCTCGATGTAAAGGCCGCGCAGGCGGTTGAATAGTTTCTCATTGCCAAGGTAAATGTTCTGGGCAACGCTCATCGATGGCACGAGATTGGTTTCTTGGAACACCATGGCAATGCCGTTTGCCAGCGCATCGGAGGGGGTCCGGAACGTTATAGCCTTGCCATCAAGCAGAATTTCTCCGGACGAAAGCCGGTGGACACCGGCAATCGCTTTTGTCAGCGTGGATTTGCCCGCCCCGTTCTCTCCCAGGATCGCATGGATCTCGCCGCGCCGCAGCGTCCAATTAATGTTCTGGATGGCTTGGATCCCGCGAAAGGCCTTGGTGGCCTGCCTCAATTCGATGATCGTTTCGGTCATAGTTGTCCAGACTCTGCCTTGGCAATGAGCACGACGACGTTTGTCCCCTTGGCCGCAACCAGGAGACCGTCGGGATAATCGAGGGTTGCAGTCACGCCGTGGCGAGTTCCGCCCGCTCGGCTGTGAAAGCCGCGGAGCGGTTGCATTTCGGCACCGCAGCGGATCACCAGTCCGTATGATAACGTCGGCGCCCAAGGTTTTAACAAACCCATTTGCTTGACGGCGCCTCCTTGGAGGGGCTCTCCAAAATTGGTGCCACTCGACAGGGCCGGCGCGATCCAGAAGCCGGGCTCGATATGTTTCAGCATCTGTTGGCGGTACTGGTCCTCCTTCAGAACGAATTCAACCAGTTGGTTTCTCGGCGCGAAAACCGACAGCCAATATCCGCCCGAACGAGCGGGCTCTATCCTTGACGGATAGCCCGGCAGATTGCTCAGGACCACGGCAGGTTGCACGGAGCGAGCCTCAAGCGACACCACCCGATGCTTCCAGGCTTCAGATATCAGCACGCAGTTGTTTGGCCCTCGGGCGATGCCGGCCGGGAACGCTAGCCCGTCCGCCAACAACTCAGATTTTCCATTGGCGAGATCAAGCTTCACCACGGAGCCCGAGGAGCGACGCTCCATAAGATCCCTTTTCCAATCGGCGGCGTTGTTGTCAGCTGAGCCATTGGCAACGAGAAGGGTATTTTCATCGACAAAAGCAGCCGCCGTGGGACAAGTGAGATTTTCCATAACTTCTGTAGTCGCGTATCCGTCATGCGGCCCGCCACGAATGACTATGCCCACACCGTCGAGGCCAATCGCAATCGCGCCCTCAGGTGAGGCGGCGAGGCTGGAAATCTCGCTGTCAAAGGGCTGGACGAGCTCATATCCGGTTTCGCTTCCAAGCGTCACCCGACAAAGATTTCTGCCGCTCGATAGCCAAGTAGCTTCCGAAGCCAAGACGAGGTTGTCGGGTGCCGGCAGCCTGGCTATCACCGCGGCGTTTTCGAGAAGGTCGTTGGCCTGTAACGGGCCATCGTAGACGGGCACTGTGATAGACGCTTGCCCACGTCCCAACATTCCATCGAGCCAGCGTATAGCATGTTGGATCATTTCCTGCCCCAGTAACTCGACATACCGGTCCAGTCGGAGCGGCCGCGCTCTAGCGTGTATCGCCCGATGCGATTATTTGAGATGCCGCCGATAAATAGACAGCCTTTGTGTTCGCGCATCGAAGTAACCATGGGATGGTTGATTCCGCCCAGGTCCCAGAGTGTTTCGACGACCTCGCCCTGGGGTGTGAATTTGACGATGCAGCCCGTGTTGATGTTGGGAAATATCCAGTTGTCGCGGGCGACTTGCCGCGCCATTCGGCGCCGGAAACCGGGCATGCGTAACGCGAGGTCCAAGGCCGGCGAGCGCATGCCGACAAGCGCCAGCCAGAACCCACCGTCGGAGGCGCGGTTGATGTTGTCCGGATAGCCGGGCAAATTCTCCACGACGCTCTCCGACTTTCCCTTTTTTGGTCCGTCAAACCAATAGCGGGTGATACGGCAAGCCCAGGTTTCTGCGTAGATGAACGATTGGCCATCCTCGCACATGCAAACGCCGTTGGGAAAGATCAGTCCCCGGATTTCGGTGCGGGTGGTCCCTTTTGTAGGATCGTAGCAGATAATGCGGCCATTCCCACGGCTCTCCAGTGCGTCGACCGGCCAATCGTGCATTCCATAACGGACTGTCGCTTCGCTGAAGAAAATTCGGCCGTCGGGCGCGATGTCGAGGTCGTCGGCCAGCCTCAATTGGGAATCGTCGACAATAGAGGTCAAACTCCGGTTGGTTTCATCCGTCAGTTTGGAGACAATCCTGTCCTGTGCAACCTGATAAAGTCCCATTCCGGCGACGCAGACGATCAGATTGCCAATCCGATCGAAGGCGAGGCCCAGCGGCTGCCCTCCAATATGAGCGAACAGTTCCTGCCGCTTATAGTCGGGCGCGAAGAACCGGATGATGTCGCCATTTCGAGTTCCGCAATAAAGGTCATCGTTGTCGTCTAGAATGACATCCTCAGGGGATTCGATTTCCCCGAGCCCGATCACTTCGACGCTCCGCAACCGATCGTTGATCTCGAAAGTCCGCCCAAGATCCGAACGTGACTTTGCCAGATCCGGCAATTGTGCATAGGCGGGTGAGATGTAGACAGACCGCAATAGCTTCTCGCGGTTCTTCAACCAGCGGACATCAAGGTAAACCGCGGTAATCAAGACAAGGCCCAATATAAGCGACGCGGTGGGGCCAGTCACACCAAGAGAGATCAAGCCGTTTGTTAGAACGAGCACGAAGATGGCACCCATGCTGGCCTTGGAGACGGAACCGCGACCGCCGCCGAGTGAAATGCCACCCAGAACCACGGCTGTGAGCGCCTGGACCTCAAGGCCAACTCCCGTGTCCGTGCCAGTGCTGCCAAGCCGCGCAGCCATCAGGAAACCCGCCACGGCACAAAGCAGACCCGACGCCGTATAGGCACTGAAGATCGTGAGGCTGACGTCAATCCCGGCATTGAAAGCCGAGCGCCGGGCGCCCCCGACGGCCTGCAGCCGCCAACCGAAGCGCATACGTGACAGCACAACATGCCACCCGATCGCAATGATGAGCGCAATCCCAAATGAGACTGGCACCGCGAACAACGTACCATAACCCAAGAAGTCCCAGGTGGGCGAATCTGCCATAGTCGCCATGATCGCCGTCGAGAATTTCGCGAAAACTAGTTCGTAAATCGAGCGATAGATAATCAGGGTGACAAGGGTCGTGAGGAAGGCGCGGATGCGTGAGTAGCCGATCAACACGCCATTGATGGCACCGCACAGGCCGCCAACGGCCATCGCAGTGAGGAAGGCAACGAAGACCGACTGTTCATACACGTTGATACAGATGAGTGTCGCAAGTGCTGAAAGCGCAAACACCGAACCAACGGAAAGGTCGATGCCTCCCGACATCATAACGATTGCCAGCCCGAGGGCGATTAACCCAAATTCAGCAAGCTGGCGTGCAAGGTCGAACAACGCGTCGATGGCAAAGAAATTCAACCCTGCCAGTTCGATTGCGGCTATTAGACACGCCAACGCGGCGAACGGAATGGCATTGTCCATCCATCGCTTTGTCAACAGCTCACCGATGATGTGATCGGGAACATATCTATACCGCAGCTTTGTTAATATGCCTACATCATACATAGCGATTACCAGTATAAAGTGGAGATCAGGTGATCATATCCGGAAGTCGCCGGCTATCTTGTAGCCGGCGACCGAGCTTTCTACTGCATGTCTGTCAATGACCAGCAATTTCGTACATTGACGTTGCTCTTGGTGATCATTCGCAAGGGCGTGAAGTAAGTCGTCTTCACCGCGCCAGCTGCCGTTTGGGTCTGCAGAAACTCCGCAATCTTCTGGTTCAATTCCATGCCCTGAACCGAGGTGTCGTAGGTGACGTAGAGGTCGAACAATCCTTTCTTGACGTTTTCGCATGCGGCTTCGTTGCCGCCGCCGCTGGTCACAAGGAAAACTTTTCCGGTCTTTTTGGCCTCCGCGATGGCAGCCGCCGTTCCAACGTCCTGGCTATCCCATACCCCCCATACGCCACAGATATCCGGATGCTGCTGGAGGACCGTTTCCATGATTGCACGTGCCTTGGAGGGATCGTAGTTCGCAGCTTGCTCGGACACGACTTGGATCTCAGGATGCTGGGACAAGACGCTATAGATCCCTCGCATCATGTAAAGATTTGCGGCGCCGTTCGGGACGCCCTGCAAGAGTGCCACTTTGGTGGATGGGCCTTTGCCGGCGCCGCAATGATCAACCAGCGCCTGCGCCTGCACTTCGCCCAACTTGACCTGATCGACGCCGATGAACGCGTCGGTTGTGTAAACCGAGTTCATGTTGATCTGAATGGTCTTGATGCCGGCCTCTTCTGCTCGCTTCAACAGGCGGGCATAAGACTGAATATCGGGGTTCTGCACCACCAGCACGTCGGGCTTCTCCTGGATTGCGGCGGTAATGGCACGCGTTCCGGCGTCGGTGCTCCAATTCGGATCGCGGATATCGAACGTGTATCCGAATTCATTTGCCTGTTTGCGCATCGCCGCCGCCCATCCTTCGGTTAGGTCGAAGCCCATGGCCAGAGGGACAAACACCACCTTTTTACCCTTGATGGCGTCGTAGTACGGCGCCCTGGTGGCGTCATCGAGCCCCTTCTCCTCGGCCAACAGCATGCTCGCCGATGCGATGAGTGTTGTGGCCGCGAAAGCCAGCGAACTCAATAGCTTTTTCATTTCATTTCCTCCCTTACTTGGTTGCCATAGCAGCGCCGCCAAAACCTCAAATATCACCTTGCTGGGATGTCTGTTCGTCCCGCGGATTGACAGCGGACTCTATGAAGAGCGCGGTAAGCAAGGTAACGCTCTTCACCAGGTTCTGGACGGTGTATGGCACGTTCATGATCGTCATGCCGTTAAGCAACACGCCCACAAGAATCGTGCCCACGATGACGTTCCTTATGCCGCCGCGTCCGCCGCTGAGTCCGATCCCGCCCAGGACAACGATCAGCAAGACGTCGTAGATCATCGTCGAATTGTAGATCCGCGTGTTAATTCCGTTGGCTGCAGAAGCCATCACGATTCCTGCGCAGTAGGCGACTGCGCTGCTGACGGTGTACTCGGCCATTGTTAGCACCCGCGTGGGGATGCCTGCGGTGCGAGACGCGAGTGGATTGTCGCCACTTGCGTAAACGTAACGACCGAAAATCGTGAACTTTAGCGCCAAGAAAAGCAGCACAGCAACCAGCGCGAACAGCACGATCGGCGTCGGAATGGCTACGCCGTTTCCATTGATGGTCGGCAGCGTAAATATCGATCCGTGACCAATGAAGTCGAACCAGTCATAGCCGGTTGGCGTGTTCTGGCTGTCCAGCTGAAAGAAGAAAAGTCGGCCGACACCGAATATCACCGACCCCATTGCGAGCGTCGTAAAAATCGCTGGCACCTCGGCATACGCGACCAGAAAGCCGGTCGTTAAGCCGACGAGGATGACGAAAATCGCGCCAAGTAGCAGGGCGTAGTAGAAGTCGTGTCCCCCTTGGGCGAGGTTGAGCGCCCAAGACACCGCTACGACCATCGTAGCGATCATGGCGAGATCGATGCCTCGTCCGATTACAACGAGAGCCATCCCCAGACCCAGCATTCCCAATACGGAAACGCTGCGGACGAGTGCGATAATGTTGTCGACACGGTAGAAACCGTCGCCAAGAATGATCGCAAAGCCGCATGCAAGGACAACTGCCAGAACGAAAACAATGCCTTCTTGGGATAGCCGGCGTTTCGAACGCTCCTCCCGCATGGCCGGGGCAGTCACAGCACTTTCGGTGGGAGCCGTCACTTTCCCCTGCAAGGCTATTCCGGGTTCCATAAAGGGCCTCAATCTGATCGAAACGCGACACCTCGAATGAGATGCGCAATTGGACAGAAGACTGGGACTGGCTTGTGATCAACTCATCGGCACCAGAGCGCTTTTCGCACCCGTAACCTCCGATCGTCGGCCTCCCGCCCATCTGCTATCGGAACGGCCTCCCACCGCCATGGCCGATGAGCAAGACTAGCAGCAGTGGCTGGGACAATCGTCTTCATAATTGCGACCACCGCGCTCGCAATTTGTTGACGCCAGTCATTAATTCCAAGGAGTTCGCGTTCTCATCTTTAGCGAACCACGCGCTTAAAAAAGCACTATGCGGAGGATGAATCTGACGCGTAGTTTTATAATTGATCGCAAACAGAGGTGGATCCTCGCGGCGGGAACCTCTGGGTCGCAAACCCGTGCGCCGTGTACAAGCAACTGACCAACACCTTCAACCCCTAAGAAGGCGTCGCGCGAAAAGCGGGCCCGCTCGCACATCGTTGATGCAACTAAGCGGCTGCACGAGAGAATCTGAGGAGATCCGCGGCTATGATTTCAGATACCGAAGTTGATACGAGCCTAGTCGACGGAACAGGTATTGCGGAAGCGGTTGAGAAACTGCGCAACCGATTTGGCCAAGCGGTCTCCGTCAATGAAACGATCCGCAAACAGCACGCGAACATTACGACGTGGCATCCTGTGCAATCGCCCAACGCAGTCTTCTTTCCCAGATCGACGGACGAGGTCTCCGAAGCCGTGCGCATCTGCGCGGAACATAACGTGCCAATTATTCCTTTCGGCGCCGGCACGTCACTAGAAGGTAATGTCAATGCACCCTTTGGCGGAGTATCCATCGATCTAAGCGGCATGTCGGAGATCTTGGCCGTGAATGAGGAGGACATGGATTGCGTCGTTCAGGCCGGGGTGACGCGTAAGCAACTCAACGAATATGTCAAGGCGACGGGCCTGTTCTTCCCAATCGATCCGGGCGCCAACGCGACGCTTGGCGGAATGGCATCGACGCGAGCTTCCGGAACGAACGCGGTTCGTTATGGCACGATGCGGGAAAACGTACTTGGGCTTACCGTCGTGATGGCCGACGGCTCGATCCGAAAGACTGGGGGGAGGGCGCGCAAATCGGCGGCTGGCTATGACATGACCCGGCTTTTCGTCGGCGCTGAAGGCACACTCGGCGTTATTACCGAACTAACGGTCAGGCTTCACGGTGTGCCGCAGGCAATTTCATCTGCGACCTGCTCCTTTCCAGATTTGCTATCCGCGTGCAACGCGGTGATCTCCACGATCCGATTTGGACTTCCGATCGCCCGGATTGAACTTTTGGACGAGATTCAGATCAGAGCCTGCAACCTCCATTCGAAGATGTCGATACCCGAGCAGCCTACCCTGTTTCTCGAATTTCACGGAACGGATGCCGGGGTTGTTGAGCAGGTGGAATTATTCGAGGAGATTGCCCGGGAATGGAGCGGCAGCGATTTTGGACGGGCGTTGCGGCCGGAGGATCGAAGCAGGCTATGGCAGGCGCGCCATGACGTGTATTGGGCTTGCCTGGCGCTACGTCCCGGATCGAAATTCATCGCTACGGATGTTTGCGTCCCAATCTCACGACTTGGCGATTGCATGGTTCAAACACAGAAAGATATTTTAGAAACAGGATTGGTTGCACCGATCGTTGGCCATGTCGGCGACGGCAATTTCCATGTCTCAGTAATGGCGGACATTAATGACGCGGGCGAGATGCAGCGCATTGACGACTTCATAGGCAGACTCAATCTGCGCGCTATTGAAATGGAGGGAACGTGCACCGGCGAGCATGGAATCGGCCAAGGAAAGCGTGGCTTCCTGCTAAGGGAACACGGCGACAATGTCGAAAGCATGTGGGCGGTCAAGAGGGCGCTCGATCCCGGAAATATCATGAACCCAGGGAAGATCTTTGCCACCACCTTCCTTGAAAGGTTACGCTGAAGCGAACCAGCGCCAGGCGAACCACATGTTTGGCATCCCTTATGGCAGCCAGGGCAACGGCTATGTGAAGCGTGGCCGCAAGCCCAGGGGCGCGCGCATGGATCCGGCTCCGACGAAGGCGACGCGCATGACGTCGGTCAGGCCGACGATCGAGACCAGTGCGGTATCTTTGAACAGCGAGATGCAGAGATTGCCATAGGCCGGCAGGGCGAGCCTCAGCAACTGCGGTCCAACAACCAGCAGCCAGCGCTGCCAGGCGTTCAGTCCAAGCGACATGGCGGCCTCGGTCTGGCCTGCCGGGACCGCGGCAATGGCGCCGCGGAACACTTCGGTCGCATAACCGCTGAACACGACCGAGAGCGCGATCACGCCGGCGGTGAAGGCGTTCACCTCGACATACCGCCCCGCGATACGGCTGGCGAGCGTGGTTCCGCCGAGTAGATGAGCAGGATAACGAGGAGTTCTGGCACCCCGCGGACCACGGTCGTGTAGGCCGTGACGACAGTTCTGAGGGCGGGCAGGGCCGCGGTGCTTTTCGCGATGGCCAGGAACAGTCCGAAGGCCGTCCCCCAGGCAGCCGCTGACAAGGCCAAGGCTCACGGTCACCGTGAGCGCGACAGCAAACTGAGCAGCAAAACCACTCACGAAACGCCTTCCTCGATGCAAAATTCCACAAGCCGCAGCGGCCGCTCGTCGCGTGAACTAGGACCGATTATCCTTGGTTGTGGTTTGTTATATTGATAACTCTAAGTGAAGCTGCGGACTTGGACAGTTTAACTGCAATAAAAGCCTGCTCAATCTATAAGTTTTATTATTTTGCTTATAATTTGTGACTATCGCGCGCGCATTTTCAGCTGCCGTGGCACGGAAGACCGACGCCCGGAAGCGGTCGGTCTGGCGCACCCGCCAAGGCCGTTAACAATAGCCGAAGCGCTGCCTGCGAACGCTTCTTGCTGGTTCGGGCCAAATTCGGCTTCGGCTATCGTTCCGGCGGTGGTGCGCGAAAGAGCGTGATGGGATCTATCTCAAGGACCTTCGCGATCCTCTCGGCGACATCCAGGCTGGGGTTCTTTTGTCCCCGCTCGATTCGACCCATGTAGCCGTAGGCAAGGCCAGCTTCCGTCGCCAGCGATTCCAAGGTCATTCCCCGCTTGAGGCGGACCTTGCGAACGTTTGCTCCAAAAATCTCCGCCAGGCGCATGTGCGCATAGCGATAAGCAAACGTTCAGCTTTACCAGTCACTATAATGATTATATTATCACGCGTTTAAGGTTCGTGCGTCGAAGGCGATTTCAAGGCGCCGGTCGAGCATTGCGTCTAACGCGCTGCCATAGGCGAGTTTTCGTCACCAGAAGGAAGGACGGCATGGAACTGCTGCAGAGCGGCCTCAAGTTCCGCCAGCTCCAGGTCTATCGCGAGGTGATGCGGACCGGTTCGACCAGGCGAGCGGCAGCGGCGCTCGGAATCAGCCAGCCGGCCGTCAGTCAGCACATCAAGCAGCTTGAGATCACCCTTGGCATCACGCTCTTCAAGAGATCGGCCAACCGTATTCTACCCCTGCAGGAAGCTTGGGAATTCTTGCGAAACGTCGAGCTTGCCCTGACCTCGCTCGATCGGCTGGAAGCCTCCATCAGCGCTATGAAGAACGACGAAAAGCAGCGCATCGCTATCGCCGCGCCATCCGTTTTCGGGTTCGTGACCTTGCCAAGAGTGGTGGCGACAATCCACTCAAGAACCAGCTCGAATGTTCGATCAATCTCGGGAAGCTACGACCAGATCGGGGAACACATCCTGGCAGGCCGGGCGGATCTCGGGATATCGAGACTGCCGCTGGACCCACGCCTTTTTGAATGGGCGCCGCTCGGATCGGCGCGCAATGTTTGCATTTTTCCCTCCGGCCACCGTTTCTCGAAGCAGGACCGCGTCGAGGCGAGGGACCTCGCGGGCGAGACGATCGTCGATATCGATCCGCAGTTCGCGGCCCATCAGATGAACCTCAATGCCTTGCGCTTTGCCGGTGTTGAGCCGGACATACTGGTAGAGTTCGACTGCAATGGTCACGAGGCCGGTTACGTTTCGGCGGGCCTCGGCATTTCGATAACCAATGAGATCATAGCGCGCGAGTACGCGGCGTTTGACCTTGGCGTAAAGCCGGCGGAGCCATCTGCGCTCTATCATTACGTCGCGATCTGGCAGAAGGGCAGGACCTTTTCCAGCGCCTTGAATGTTTCACTCGAGGCACTCGTTGCTGCATTTTCCACGACCCGCCCACGATAAGGTAGTGCGGCCCGGACCGGGCCGGCCTTTGCGTTATGATCGATGATCGATGCCTTGATGCCACAACAGCCGTACCTTTCCGCGTGAGCGGATCAAGGCTGCGGCCGGTGGGTTTTCTCAGCGCCGCTTCTGGTCGAGATAAACCGCAACCACCAAAATGGCTCCAACGGCGATCTGCTGCCAGAACGAAGGCACTCCGACAATGACGAACCCGTTGCGCAGGACAGCCGGGATAAAGACGCCAATCACAGCGCCGATGATCGAGGCTATGCCTCCGAAAAGGCTCGTGCCTCCAATGACGACAGCCGCGATGGCTTCGAGGCTGAGCGTTGAATAGGCCCCGATAGTCGTGGTCGAAAAGCGGGCGAGATCCACAACTGCCCCCAGGCCCGCGCATGCGCCTGATATCACGTACACCTTCGTTTGAACCGACGCGACATCGATACCTGTGCGCGCTAGCGCCGTCGCATTGGACCCCACCCCCATTACATGAAGGCCGAACCGAGTCTTGCTAAGCATGAATGCGGCAATGATCACCACGGTCAGCGACACGAGCGACACGATAGGGAACAGACCGAAAACTCGCCCGGCACCGATCGTCAGCGTCAGCTGATCTGGAATGCCGCTTCGTATGTTGATGCCGTTGGTCATCAAGAGCGCGATGCCGCCCGCCATGCCCAATGTGCCAAGCGTCGCGATAAGCGCCGGAATCTTGAAGCGGGAGATCATGATGCCGTTCATCAGGCCCCAGAACGCACCGCAAACGACGCTGACCACCGCGCCCACGATGGTGGCGGTCCAGCCATCGCCGCCAGCATAGATCATCGCCTGAGCCGCCGCGATTTGCGAGAAGATCAGTACCGAGCCGACTGAGAGGTCGATGCCGGCGGTGGCCACGACGAATGTCATTCCGACCGCCACTATCAGCAGTGTGGATGCATCGCCGATGATGTTCTGCACGTTGTAGGAAGACAGCACCGCCGTCGGGTTCCACAGAGCGAACACCGCAAACAGCAAGACCAGGCAGGCGATCAGCCACCAGCCTCGAAAGCTACGGCTGCCTCCAGCGGCCTGAGAGCGATCAAACGCGCGCAAAAGCAGCTCCATCACGATGCTCCTGTGATTGCAGCCACGAGGCCCATGGTGTCGGTGTCGCCTCGCTTGAAGACATTTACAGTTTCGCCGCGGCGCAGGACGTGAATGCGATCGGCAATTTCGTTGACCTCTGGAAGGTCGTGGCTAATCAGCACGATCCCGAGACCCTTGTCCCGCACGCGCTTGATGAGGTCGGCGACGCCCGCCCTTTGCCGGACGCCCAGGGCAGCGGTAGGTTCGTCGAGAAACAGGACTTGTGAAGCCCAGTGCGCGGCACGTGCGACGGCCACCCCCTGCTGCTGCCCTCCGGAAAGCTCCGATACGCGGCAGGTCTGCGTCTTCAGGTTCACGTTGAGTGCCTGGAAGGCATCCTTGGCCACCCCGCGCATCGCCGCACGATCAAGCAAGCCCAAGGCCCTGCCTATGGATCCACCGCGGTAGAGCTCGCGTCCAAGAAAGAAGTTTTCGGCCGGTTCGAGGTGTGGCGCCAGCGCCAGGTCCTGATAGACGATCTCGAGTCCGGCATTGCGCGCCTCCGAGGGATTGTGGAAGGTTACTTCCCTCCCTCCGAATGCGATCGTTCCGGCGTCGGGCTGATAAGCGCCGACCAACACTTTGGTGAGGGTGCTTTTGCCGGCTCCATTGTCACCGATCAGCGCCACTACCTCGCCGAGGCTCACCTCGAAATCCACATCGCGAAGGGCTTCGACAGCGCCAAATCGCTTTACGATGCCTTTAGCTTGCAAGGCGACAGACATGTCTAGACTCCTAGAAACGCCCTAAGGGCGTTCAATGAAATACGCGACGCGGAATTGTCGAATCCGTTGTGGGCCAGGCTGCCGCACCAGTTGATGGAACCGGCGCCAAACACCTGGCCGCCCTCTGGCCGTCGGACATAGACGATCTCCGCGCAAACGCGATCGTTGCGATCGCCGCCTCGGTCGTGTTGGAACTCGATTTCCTGTTCGATAGAGGGGAGGAAGGTGCGGTCATGCGAGGACCGAGCAAGCACACGTGTATCGGCTGGCGTTCCCAACGCAAAATCGGCATTGTCGAGTTCGTCTCCAGCAGCGCCGCCGAGGATATCGCCGAAATCGCCAATGACCTTGTCCTCAATACCTTCGAAGAGCCAGGACATCTCGGGCGTGTAGGATGCCTCGAGCCGAGTGTAGCCCGAACCTTTGGTGAAACCGACTGCCGAGAACCCTACGCCTATGAGGGCGTTGGGCGCGAGGCCGCGGTGGCGCCACAGGCCGCCGTCCTCCCCGGTGGTTGAAAGCCTCAGCTCCAGCGGATCGGAATTCCAGTTGCGGGTGCCGGCGAAACCCCGGCGCGATTCGACCACCGCATGGTCGTATGGATCGAAGCCCGTGACCCAGTAGAAGCCGTTGGCGCCCATGTACATGATGTTGCCGGTCGTTCCCCACGAGTGGAGTGCCGACAGCATGCGCGAGGAGGTATATTCGGGATGCGAGCCGGTGATCAGGACGCGGTAACGATTGAGAAGGCTTTCGCCTTCCCGATGCAGGTCTTCGTCGGTCGCAACATCGTACTGGATTGAGAAGTGGTCGAGCCACTGGGTGATGTTGAGGTCGGCGAGGAAATGGCGCGGCGCTCTTGTGCACCACCACCATTTGTAGTCGGGCGAGAGATTGAGCACGGGCCGCCTGCGCGAGGAATAATGGACGCCCGAACCGTCCGCGTGTCGATCATAAAGGGACGCCGAAAGACGCGGCTCGGCCTCGAGATCCCGGTCAAGGCCGGTTAACAGAGGCGGCTCGGTCTCGCTGGTCAGCGCCGCGCCCCGGTCCGAGAAAGCCAAGCGCTCGTTGGCATAGGCAAGATAGGTGTTCGTCGGAAGCAGCAGCAGGGCCGCGGTCTCACGGCCGGGATGGGCGCGCACCACGAAGGGCAGGCGAAGAAGGTCATTTCCGGTTTGGGCTTCGACTGCATAGATGCCGCTCTGCAGCTGCGACGGGATGTCAAGCGAGACGGTCTCTTCCCAAAGCGCATCGGTCAGGTCGAATTCATGCACGTGGATGGCATTATGACGTCCCGTGCTGTCACCGGTATCCAGGATATTCGAGCGGGAACGGCCGAGCACGCGCCGCGTTGGATGGTTGATGAATTTGCCGACCAAGGGTGCGCCGGCGCTCGCGAGCAAGGTTGGCGCATCGAAATTGTCGGAAAAGTCGAAGGCGGTGACAGAGATGCCTTCATCAGGCCCACGCGTTATCGTCGGACCTTCGATGCGAGCATTCGCTCCCAGATGGTCGCGAGTGCTGAAGCCGCGCCCGAGGACAAGCTCGAAGTCGTCCCCTGGGCGACCAATGCTGCTCACCAAACGTACGTCACCGTAGGTGGCCACGAGTTCGCCGCGTGCCGGGAAAACGCTGATTTTGAGCTGGACCCACCGGTCCGGCGGATACGGTAGCCGAGCGTCTGCTTTTACCGCTTCGCCAACCCATTGAAGCTTGGCTGGCGACAGAAGGAGTGCCCGTTCGGTTTTTCCGGATCTAAGCGCAAAAACCACGTGGCCCTGTTCGCGAACCAGAGTGGGCTTCATCCAGAAGGATAGCGTCCAATCGTCCAGACCGATCAGGGCGAATGGGAGCCGGACTGCGAAGCCGCTTCCCGAAGGCAGCTCTTGGTGCCTGAGTTCCGCGGTGACATCGTTTGCGTTCGGGATAGCGACACTTTCGCAGGTGTCGGGGCCAGTCTTCTTCAGGCCGACAAGCCGGATCCTGGCTTCACCCGAACCGCTCATGCGGGCCACAACACGTTGTCCGGGGCGGTAGCTGAATTCGTCCAGATAGCCTTGCAAGGGGTGAGCCATATCGTTCAATCCATTATTGGGGTGTGGGACCGGCCCCACACCCCATTCCTACCGCGGTCAACCGATCCGTCAGCTTACTTGCAATCGAACTTATACACCGTGGCCTGGGAAGCCGGGGTGTCCAGATTCTCGCGGGTAACCGCGGTGTAACCCTTGAGGACCAGCGGCTCAACGGATTGTCCGGCGAGTTGCTTCTCCGCGTTCTTGACGCCAAGATATCCCAATTCGTACGGGTTGAAGGGAAGCAGGACATCGAGATAACCCTGCTTCAGCCAATCGACCTCGGTCGGGCTGGCATCGAAAGTCACGGCGGGGATGTCGGCTCGGCTCAGGTTGCGCAACGTCGCGCCCGTGAATTCGCCAATCAGCGTGGCGTCCGCGTGGATACCCGCGAGGTCCGGATGGGCAGCGAGCGCTCCCTTGATTGCCGCGGCGACCTTGTCAGGGCTGTCGCCGGCGAACTGCTTGTCGAGCACGGTGATGTTCGGAAAGGTCTTCATCAGCTCGATAAAGCCCTGGTGGCGCTGGTCGGTGATCGCGATTCCGGGGGCCACGCCGACTTCAAGGACAGTACCTTTTTCACCGATCAGCTTTGCAAGCTGACGAGCGGCTTCGCGCCCGCCTTCCACGCCATCGGTTCCAATATGCGGAATTCCCAGTTTGCCGCCGAGCTCGGAATCGACGGTGACAACCTTGATCCCGGCTGCCAGCGCCTCGCGCAGCGGCTCTTGCAGTGCGACCGAGTCGGTCGGATCAATGACGATGGCCTGCGGCTTCTTGGCGATCATTGCGCGCAGCACGGGAATCTGTTGCTGGGCGTTCCATTCGGCGGGGCCGCCGACGGTAAGCTCGATGCCGTCTTCCTTGGCGGCCTTCCTGGCGCCGCATTCCATCATCGCGAAAACCGGATCCCCGGTGCGGGCGACCACCAAGCCTATGGTTTTGTTTTCCGCATGGGCGTAGCCCGATCCGGCGAGAATTGTCGCGGCCATCGCCGCCATCAGCAGTCTACGCATGTATGTCTCCCATTTGTTTTGGCGTTTGGATGTATATGATATCCAATAGCCATTATTAACGCCTGACGTCTGCTCTCCATACCCCTTTCGGCATATTCGGCCATCTGGTCGCCGATCCCGAGGACCCCTTATTTGTTCTCGCGCAGGGCATTGGTTCGCGTAGCTTCACAGGCCCCGCCGTTCCCATGGATCGGGTACCTGACCGGATGAGATGAACGCCTCGGCTATCAAGTTTCCATATGCCAAACGGGGTATGTCGCGCGAAGGAATGAGCGTCCTAAAAGTTTGGACCATGTGAGCAGACCGTTGGCCGGATCAATTTTCCGTGACGGGCGGCTACAGGAAGTTCAGACAGGGAAGGTCGCCTTAACATGGCACAGATGCGGAAATACGGTTTGTGGATCGGGGGCAAGTGGGCTGCGACTGCTTCGGAAGATGTTGTCGAACGCTGTTCTCCGGCGACCTCCGAACCTGTAGCGCGGTTCTCGCTGGCGGGCCCTGCGGAAATCGACGATGCCGCCGCCTCGGCTCATTCCGCATTTCTCAAGGGTGCCTGGAGCGAATTGCCGGGAAGCGTGCGTGCGAAGGTCCTCAACCGATGGGCTGACTTGATTGCGGACAATCGCACACGGCTCGCTCGCATCGAGGCGGACGAGGCAGGCAAGGTCATCTCGGCGGCGACCGCCGAGATCGAATGGTCAATCGAATTGATCCGCTATGCAGCGTCGCTGGCCTGGAACCTGCCGGGTCGGCTCATCAACGGCGAAGGCCCCGGCAAGATGGGGCTCGTCAGCTATGAACCTTATGCGGTCGTGGCTTTGATCGTGCCCTGGAACTATCCGATGGTGACCTTGTTCCAGAAGCTTCCTTACGCATTGGCCGCGGGGAGCTCAGTGGTTGTCAAGCCATCCGAGCTCACGGCAGGCACAGCGCTGGAGTGCGCCGTCCTTGCTCAGGAGGCTGGCATTCCGAACGGCGTCATCAATGTGGTGCCGGCTGTGGGCGAGAAGGTCGGTGCCGCGATCTG
Organism: Mesorhizobium argentiipisi (SeqCode); assembly: GCF_037179585.1. NCBI lineage: Bacteria > Pseudomonadati > Pseudomonadota > Alphaproteobacteria > Hyphomicrobiales > Phyllobacteriaceae > Mesorhizobium > Mesorhizobium argentiipisi (SeqCode). The sequence continues at coordinate 106,271 of NZ_JAPYKO010000005.1, read as the reverse complement.
CGACAGCCCTTTCATCGACATGGTTTCGTTCACGGGCTCGACACGCGTGGGCCGGCTTATCGCTTCGCACGCAACCTCGAAGCTGAAAAAGGTCGCGTTGGAGTTAGGCGGCAAGGGTGCCAATGTTGTCTTCGCTGACGCCAACATCGAGGCAGCGCTGGACGGTGCTCTCGCGGGCTTCACGATCAACCAGGGCGAGGAATGCTGCGCGGCCGGACGCCTCTTCGTGGAGGCGCCAATCTTTGATGAATTCATCCAGCGATTGAGCGCGAAGGCTGGCCAGATGCGGCTCGGCACGGCCGAGGACCAGGATGCCTCCATCGGCCCCCTCATCCACAAGCAGCATCTCGACAAGGTCGTTGCCTATATAACCGATGCCCAAAGGGAAGGAGCGCGGCTGGTCTCCGGAGGAAGGCGGCCGCAGGACGACCACCTTGCCAAGGGCTGCTTTATCGAGCCGACCGTGCTTGTCGGCGTCACACCTGAAATGACGGCTTTCCGGGAAGAGATTTTCGGACCCGTAGTGTGCGCCATGCCGTTCTCGACCGAAAAAGAGGCGGTTGAGCTGGTCAACGATACCGCATACGGCCTTGCTAACGGCGTCTGGACAAACGACTTGAGCCGGGCACTGTCCTTTTCACGCCAGATGAAAAGTGGAACAGTCTACGTCAACGCCTACCTTGAGACCCTCCCTCAGCTACCCTTCGGCGGGATGAAGGACAGTGGCCTTGGCCGCGAAAACGGACCGGAAGGCATTCTGGAATTCATGCAAACCAAAGCTGTTTACCTGAAATTGGCACGGTAGTCGTTGGTCAGTTCGGGGCACCTGCAATGCGCACCTCAAAGGTCATTCATGTCGTTACCTGCCACGCGGAGGGCGAGGTCGGCGACGTCATCGTAGGCGGCGTAGCGCCGCCGCCGGGCGATACGGTCTGGGCACAGTCACGCTTCATCGCCGAGGACGAGACGCTGCGCAATTTCGTTCTGAACGAACCGCGCGGCGGGGTTTTCCGTCACGTCAACCTTCTGGTGCCGCCCAAGAATCCAAAGGCTCAGATGGGGTGGATCATCATGGAGCCGGCTGACACGCCTCCGATGTCGGGTTCAAACTCGATCTGCGTCGCCACGGTGCTTTTGGATACGGGCATTATCCCCATGCAGGAGCCGATTACCCGAATGGTGCTGGAGCCGCCGGGCGGCCTTATCGAAGTCGAGGCGGAATGCCGAGACGGCAAGGCTGAACGCATCCGGGTGCGCAACGTTGCTTCCTTCGCCGATAAACTCGATGTCAAGCTGGAGGTAGACGGTCTTGGCACGCTGACGGTCGATACCGCCTATGGCGGCGATAGCTTTGTGCTCGTCGATGCCGCCTCGTTGGGCTTCGCGCTTCGGCCGGACGAGGCCCGCGACCTGGCTCAGACCGGTATGCGCATCACAAAGGCAGCCAACGAGCAGCTCGGTTTCGAGCATCCCGCAGCCGCCTGGACCCACATCTCCTTCTGCCAGCTCACCAACCCGGTCGTCATGAAAGACGGTATCCTCACCGGGAAAAACGCCGTTGCCATACGACCCGGGAAAATTGATCGGTCGCCTACGGGAACAGGATGCTCGGCTCGCATGGCCGTCCTGCATGCCAAGCGTCAGCTCAAGGTCGGCCAGCCTTTCGTGGGAACATCGCTGATCGACACTGAGTTCCAATGCAGCATCGACAGTCTCGTCGATATTAACGGCAAGCCTGGTATTCGGCCGATCATCTCGGGCCGGGCATGGGTAGTCGGCACCGCGCAGCTGATGGTTGACCCGACGGACCCCTTCCAGACAGGCTATCGACTGGCTGACACTTGGCCGATGAACCTTTAGGAGCACCCCAATGCCCATCGTAAGGGTTGAGCTTTTTCCCGGTCGCAGCTCCGAAACCAAGGCGACGATAGCGAGCGAGTTTACGAGGATCCTTCAGGACGTGGCGGGTATCCAACCGCAGGAGACGACGGTCATGTTCGTAGAGGTCCAGCCGTCGGACTGGATGGTGGGCGGGCGGCCCTTCCCACGCTCTTCCCCAACAGTCATAAGGTCAGACACCGTTGCCTGAAGATCGCGTTGCGGCTTCTTCCTCAGATTTGACGCTGGTTCCGTTTGTCGTGCTCGAAGACCTCCTGCAGAGGATTTTCTCGCGACATGGCGTAAGCGACGACAACGCAAAAATCCTGGCGACCAACTGCGCGTCTTGCGAAAGGGACGGTTCTCTCAGCCACGGCATTTTTCGAATTGCCGGCTATCTTTCCTCCCTGGCAAGCGGGTGGGTCGACGGGCGAGCGGTGCCGCGGCTTGAGGACCGCGGTCCGTCGGTCATTCGCGTCGACGCGATGAACGGCTTTGCTCAGCCGGCGCTGGCTGCCGCGGTTCCTGCGATTCTTGACAGGGTCTCGGCAACAGGTGTTGCCCTGGTAGCGATCCGCCGTTCGCACCATTTCAGCGCGCTTTGGCCGGACCTTGAACCCTTTGCGCTTAGGGATCTCGTTGCCATTGCGATGGTGACCGGATTCCGATGCGTCGCGCCTCCCGGTGGAACAAAGCCGGTCTTCGGTACAAACCCCCTGGCGTTCGCGGCGCCAGTCGCCGGGACGCATCCGCTTATGTTCGACTTCGCCACCAGCGCCATGTCCAACGGCGACCTCAGGCTTGCCGCGCGGGCGAAGGCCAAGGTGCCTTTGGGAACAGGCATAGACAGCCACGGAGACCGCACCGACAAACCCGAGGCGATCCTGGATGGAGGCGCGTTGCTGCCCTTTGGCGGCCACAAGGGCGCGGCGCTATCACTGATGGTCGAGATCATGGCTTCCGCACTCACCGGAGGGCTGTTTTCGCACGAGGTTGATTTCTCCGGGTATCCAGGAGCCGAGACACCCAACACCGGGCAGGTATTGCTCGTGATTGACCCCGAACGCGCGGGAAACAGCGATTTTGCAGGCCGAGTCCTAACGCTCCTCGACACGGTCCGTGCGTCGGGCGCGGCACGGCTGCCGTCGGACCGCCGATACAGGCAGCGAGCGGAAGCCAACAAAGATGGAATCCCTATCGCCACTGACAAATTGAGACAGTTGATCGTGCTGGCGTCGTAAGCCTCGCCGGCGAGCCTAAGGCTGCATGTCGCGGCTGTTGATGATATGGGAACAGAACATCAGGAACATCTGCGCTTGGCTGCTGATGCCGAGCTTGTCATAGATGTTTCTGCGATGGACCTTGGCGGTCCCCTCCGCGATATCAAGATTGTGGGCAACGGACAGCGTAGAGTGTCCTCGCAGAAGCAGGCAGACGATCGTTTGCTCGCGCGGTGACAGTTTGTCATTGGCGAAAGTGGCGAAAGCCCTGTCGAGGGTGGAGACGGGAGCAGCCACATTGGCATCAGATTCGAGAGCCTTGCCCACCGCGGCCTGCCAATGATGGCTCATTGTTTCCAGCACGACCGGAGCCACCAGCTTGAGATCGCTGAATTCGTCGGCGCTGAACGGCAGCACGCTGTTGGTCCTCATCAGCGACAGCACCACGTAAAGCCCCTCGGTGGGCCGAGCCATATAGACGATCTCCTCGGCGAGCGACCCGGCCTGATCCGAGACACAAGGATGGAAGTCCGCAGAGTTGTAGAAATCGCTGGAGAAATAGTTGTCGGGAGCCAGGTCGGACAGGCGGTAGAGCCCTGGTTCGACTGCGGCGCAGCATGCCGTGTAAACCGCATCCAGCAGATAAGTAGCCGTAAGGAAGGTCTCAATGACTTGAGCAGAGGCGAAATCGTCGAGATTGCCGTGAAGCAGAATCGGGTGTCGGTTTGGCATGAAGATCGTGGCGGAGTAGATCTCGAACGGCGCCAGTTCCCTGAGCGATTGAACGAGCCTGTCTGGATATTCATCGTGGCGGACCGTCGTGAACAGGTGGTTGGCGAATGCGATCGCCTCTGAAGCTCCTATCATCGGCATTTCCCTTGCTTGACGCCGCCTATGAAAACATCTGCCTCAATACCAATTCGACTGACCTTGCGTTCAGCCGACTAAGCTGCTGCTGTCTCGTTTATGGTTCCGAACCCTCAATATGCCAAACGGGGTATACCTTGACGCCCTTACCTCGGGATAGCCAGTGACAGAGCTTGCTGGAATGCGATGCTCATCCGCGTGAAACACAGAGCGTCCAAAGATGCTGGCGAATTCACTAAGCCGCTAGGCTCAAGCTTCGGCTGCAAGGCGCAAGCAGAGTTGCACCGAGGACTGTTCGCATAGCGACTTTGAGACAGGATCGACATGGCAGCTTCCAACTACGACTACATCATCATCGGGTCGGGCGCAGCGGGCTCCATTGTCGCGTCACGCATTGGCGCAAGGGCCGGCAGTCGCGTCCTCGTGCTCGAAGCTGGACCCAGCGACAATTCCATCTATGTCCGCATGCCTGCGGCGTTATCCTATCCTCTCACCGACAAGGCCCGTATCTGGTCGTTTCAGACAGGCCCTGAACCGGCGCTGGACGACCGGTATATTACTCATGTGCGGGGCCGGATGCTCGGCGGCTCGGGATCGCTCAACGGCATGGTCTATGTGCGAGGCAACCCGCGCGACTTCAATCGCTGGGCCGCGGATTTCAACCTGCCTTCCTGGGACTTCGCGCACTGCCTGCCCTATTTCAAGCGCCTGGAGACGTACGACAAGGGCGCCAATCAGTACCGGGGCGGGGCGGGGCCGATTTCCATCACCACGATGAAGGCCGAGCTTGAGCCATTCCAGGCTTTCCTCGAGGCCGGGCAGCAGGCTGGGCACCCCCTGACGCAGGACTACAACGGCTATAGCCAGGAAGGCGTCCACGCCTACCAGGCAAACATAGATCATGGGATACGCGCCAGCGGCGGCAGGCAGTACCTGCGGCCAGCCATGCGCAAGGGCAACGTCAAGGTCGAGCTGGGGGCGCTTGTCCATAAGGTGCTCTTCAACCGCAAGCGCGCGGTCGGAGTGCGCTATGAGCAAAACGGCGCCCTTCGTGACGTGTTCGCGGAAAGCGAGGTCATCCTGTGCGGGGGAGCATTCAATTCACCCCAAGTCCTTTTGTTGTCGGGCATCGGGCCGAAGGCAGAACTCGCGAAGCACGGCATTCAGTCGGTCGTCGACCTTCCCGGCGTTGGAAAAGGCATCCAGGACCATATTGCCGTTTCGATTGGCTATCGCGCATCTCGCAAAGGTGTTTCACCTGGCGTGGGCATGAACCTGGCCAAGATGGCGCTGATCGGCGCGCAATGGCTCTTCCTCCGGTCCGGCCTTGGCGCGACAAATCTTTGGGAGACGGGCTCCTTCTTCAGCAGCAGTGACAGCGCCGAATACCCCAACATCCAACACGAGTTCCTGCCCGTTCTTGGTGAGCTGTCGCATGGCAGTGTTTCAGTGGAGGATGGCTTCATCTATCAGACCTGCCTCTCGCTGCCGCGCAGCCGTGGTGCCGTGACATTGACGTCCAACGACCCCACGCTTCATCCCAGCATCGTGCTGAACTACCTGTCGCACCCTGACGACCGGCGCGACCTCATGGACGGTATCCGGCATACCGATGAGATCATCCAGCAACCCGCCTGGTCGAAGCTGCGCGGCGAATCCCTGCAACCGGGACTCTACAAGATGTCGGATGGCGATCTGCTGGATTGGCTGAAGAAGAACATGAACACCCAATACCACCCATGTGGGAGCGCCCGCATGGGCTATGACGACATGGCGGTGGTTGACGCGGAAGGCCGCGTGTACGGTGCGCAAGGGCTGCGGGTTGTCGACGCGGCAATCATGCCGCGCGTCACCAACGCAAACCTTCACTGCCCAACGATGATGCTCGCTGAGAAGCTGTCCGACTCAATCCTTGGCATCCCGGCGCTCCCACCGGAACGCGTGCCTTTTGCCTAGTGAGGGAAGCGCCAATATTTTCGGTTGATTCAGGTTGGTCTCAAAGGTTGCCAAGGCTGAGAAAGCGTTGTCGGGCACCGCTTGAGCGGGGCGCTATTTGTGACTCAAGTGGCTGTACACGGCGCTGGATTCCGGCCGACGATCAACTGCGCAACTGGCAGCAATTTCCCGCGGCCTTATTGCGTGCGTCGAATTCCTGGTCAGCATTGAAGTCCGATTTTTCCTCCAATCTTAAGGGTGGCTGCTAACAGACAGTGAGGAGGAGCACGATCATGAGGCGCCATATCGCGACATCCGCTGACCAGCTCTTCCGGTGTCGCATGCGCTCGAGGCTTACGCGAACGTGTGGTCCAATTGTGCCGCCACTCACATTCCACCATGCGGCTTCATAGGCCAAGAAAGCTGGCCATCAATTGCAACTGGTGGTCAAGCATGTGGTGGCCCAGATGAATCCGGCATCCAGCGGATCGAGCTGCCGCAAGAAGCGCTGTGATTTCGGGTTCCATAACGACTTCGGCAACGACCACATCTGGCGTCAACAACGTTGCGTCGAGCGGTAGCGGATCAGATGGCTTCATCCCGAGCGTCGTTGCATTGACGACAAGACTGTGCCCGCGTGGATCGGCCGAGCCGATCGCCACTTTAACGTCGGGATAAGCGTTGCGAAGTTTTGCGGCCAACGTTTCGATCTTGTTCAACGTGCGGTTGGCAAGCGTAAGCCGTGCAATGCCAGCCTCGGCAAGCGCGAAGGCGATGGCGTTGGCGGCGCCTCCTGCGCCAACCAGATAAACACTGCGTCGGGCAACCTCGATGCCTTGACTGCCCAGCCCTTCAACAAATCCGACCCCATCAAGTTGGTCGCCGATAAGCCTTCCGTCGTGGGCGCGACGCAAAATATTGATTGCTCCGACAGCCGCCGCTCTGGGACTTACTTCGTCGCAAAGACTGATTGCCGACTGCTTATGGGGTACTGTGACGATTGCCCCATCGAAGCTCCGTAGTGCGCGCAGGCCGGTAACCACTCGACCGAGATCTGATGGTGATACGTTCAGCGGCACCATGACCGCATCTTTGCCGCGCGCCACCGCGATACGGTTGATGCCTGTCGGCGCTTTGACGTGATCGGTTGGATGAGCAAGAATGCCCAGTACCCGCGTGCGACCAGTAATGTAGGCACTTGTAGGCTTTTGAAAGATCGACATTCTGCTGTCCCTGCTTACCCAACAAAAATTCGATCGGATTGACGTTTCGACTAGGTTCGATCAGGCTTGTCCGCCCTACCGAATACCTGGGACCGCAGCTTTGACGATGATCGGACTTGATCACGCGCCTCGGTCCGCGACATGGGCAAGGCCAACTCGTTACCTGGCGACGACCTTCGAGGTCGGGCTTGCTGCCACAATGAACTGTGTCGGCCGTGGCTGGACATCGCGGCGAGGCTTGAATGGTCCCTCAGCGCTATGAAACCCTAGGAGCGCGTCAGGAACGAGCGCCAGGCCGCTTTCCCTTCATTCAAAATGGCCTGCTTCTTCGATAATCTTGGCCTTGATGACCTCACGCAGCGTTTGGGCAAGATTTGGCGTAGCGCTGGAACAAGTAACGATCACCGTGCTTCCTTTGGGGTCAAGTGACATGTAACCGTGCTTCATTGTACTATCCAAATAAAGCGAATCTCCCACTTCCAAGTCGACTGGCTCGTAGTATTCCGAGTAGAAACGTATCTTGCCCGTTAGAACGGTAAAAAATTCCTCACCAAAATGCGCTGTCAACTCGCCCATTTGTCCCTCATCCAGGGCTTTGACTTCGATATGAATCGGAATAATACGCTTATGGGCAACTTCATTGCAGAGATAGCTGTATACGTAGTGCCGTGTCTCCAATCGCATGCCGTCGAACTGCCGGCTTAAACTTTGGCGCGTGAGGACCAACGTTTCCCGGCTGGCCTGCGCGGTCCGCGCCGTGAGAAGGTCCGCGATCTCCACCTGCAATCCCCGGCTTAATTGCAGGATCTTGTCGTAGGTTGGGGAAATGACACCGTTTTCGATCTTAGACAGCGTAGAGGCGGAGATGCCCGTCATCGAACTCACATCTGCCAGCGTCCAGCCATGATGAGCCCGGCGCTCGCGCAAAAGCGGCCCTATTTCAGGATAGGTCGTATCGGATGCTCCCGTTTTTAAGCGTCCAACTTTTCCACCCATTCTTACCAATGCCTTTCTCGCCCTCTTAGGTGCCCTTTCCCTCGGCAGTGCGAAGGGTGACCGTACCAATACCGGCCAAAAAAATCGTAAGCAACAGAACGCAAGTCACCAATGCATTCACATCCGGGCTGAAGCCAACCCGCATTTTGCCGAGGAGACGAATCGGCAGGGTCGCATCCCCGCCGACCAGGAAAAAGGTAACAAGCGTTTCATCGAACGAAATCGTGAACGCCAGCAGGGCGCTCGTCACCAATGCTGGCACCAGTTGCGGGGCTATGACCTTTCGGAAGGTTTGCCACTCAGTCCCTCCCAGGTCGCGAGAGGCTTCTATCTGGCTTTGTGGAATCGTGTTCAGGCGAACCATCACCATCCGATAAATAATTGCAAGAACAATTATCGCATGCCCGATCGTAACTGTGAAAAGGCTTCTTTCGACGCCGAATTCTTGAAACATAATTAATAGTGATATACCAGTAATGATGGCAGGCAGGATAAATGGCAAATAGATCATAGATTCAAGGAATGCGCGGCCCTTTCTCTCTCCTGAGACCATATAGTAACCTGCTGCAAGAGCGAACGTCGACGCGGCGATAATGGATATAAACGCGACAGTCAGCGAATTGCCGAGCGCAGAAATCATCTCGGTATTCTTAAATGCCTGTTCAAAATTTACGAGGGTAAACCCACGCCAATCTATTGTTTGACGTTGAACGGGAAAGAATGACATCAGAACGACGACCACAGCTGGAAGATACATGACCAGCAAAACAAGCCCCGATACGACCCACAGGATCCCGAGTGTCAATCGCTCAATACGTGTCATGTGCGTCGCACCAAAAGGTTCGCCAAAGCCATCAAGGCTGCAACGGTCAACAATAGCACGACTGCCAGCGCCGCGCCGAACGGCCAGTTAAATGCTAGGCCGAACTGGCTCCAAACCGCACGTCCAAATGTGAAGCCGCTTGTCCCTCCCACCATCTGAGGGGTAAGGAAGTCACCGAGAGCAAGCACCATGACGAACATTCCTCCAGCAACGGCGCCTGGGGCGCTCAGAGGCAAGACAATTCGTGTGAATGTTCTCCAGGGATAGGCCCCCAAATCTTCAGAAGCCGCAATCAGAGACCTAGGTATCCTGTCAAGCGCCAAATAGATGGGCAGAATGCCGAAGGGTAGATAGATCATAGTCATAGATATTGTCACGGCGGTCTGATTGAAGAGAAAAGTTCGACTTGGTTCAGAAAGAAAACCAGACCAAACAAGTATTTGATTTAAAAATCCGCTAAAACCAAGTATATTTCGCATCGAATAGATTTTTACTATATAGCTTATTGAAAGTGGTAGCACGCTAGAAAGCAATAAGATATTTCTGATTGGACCATCAAGCCGCCAGATGCAGTATGCTATTATATAGCCAGCTATTAAGGCAAAAATAGCGACAAATAACGTCATCCAAAGTGTGCTAAAGTATACTCCAACATACCCGGGATCGCCGGCAAACTTAACATAATTATCAAATGTGAAGTCTGCTACCGGCCGACCTCCCTCCATGCTCCAAAAGCTATACGTCAGAAACGTTAGCAGAGGCAAAAGTACGGTCACGCATGGCAATCCGAACACGACAATAGGCAGAAGCCAGCGAGCCGGACGAGCCGTGGTGGTGTGCTTTCCCAACGCCGTTGATGCGCTTTGACTCATTTCCGATCCTACCCAACCATTGCCACCAGATGCGCAACATCATTTGACCAGCTGACCACGACCTTGTCTCCTTGCGCAAAGCCGGCATCAGCGCGCGATCCTGGAACGCGTACCTTCAAGAGGCTTTCCGGGGCGTTGAGCGGCTGCACAAGTGCGTGCCAATATGCACCCGCGAACAAAAGCTTCACCAACTCTCCCGCGATCGTGGGTCTTTGGTTGCCGCCATTTGAGTTGGACGCCGGAGTCATCTGGAAAGACTCGGGCCGTATCACCACTCCGCAATTGTCTCCGACGGGCAGCCGTTGCCCGTTTGGCACCACCCACGACCCCAGCGCGCTCTTCACCCTAACTCCACTGTCGGACGTAGATTCAACCGCAGCCCTTATCACGTTGTTTTCACCGAAGAACTGCGCGACGAATTCTGTTTTGGGTGCGTTGTAAATCTCTTGCGGGGTTCCGATCTGCTCGACCCTGCCATGCGTCATCACGACGATCCGGTCGGAAACCGCCATGGCTTCCTCCTGGTCATGGGTGATGAAGACGAATGTCGTCGCAATTCGACGCTGGATATCCTTCAGGAAAACCTGCATCGATCGTCGCAGCCCGGCGTCTAGCGCCGCCAATGGTTCATCGAGAAGGATAACGCGCGGCTGACAGACGATTGCCCGCGCCAATGCAACACGCTGGCGCTCGCCGCCGCTCAACGCCGAGGGATAGCGGGCCCTCTTGGCGCTGAGGTTGACGACGTCGAGCACTTCGTCAACACGGGCTTTGATCAACTCTTTCGGTTGGCCGCGTACGGCAAGTCCGTACGCCACGTTTTTCTCGACCGACATATGAGGGAAGAGGGCGTAGTCTTGAAAGACCGTATTAAATGGGCGCCGGAATGGCAGTTCATTCGCGATATCCCGACCGTCAAGGAGAAGGCTCCCTGCAGATGGCAAAGTGAAGCCGCCGACAATCCGCAGGATTGTTGTCTTTCCCGATCCAGACGGTCCGAGTATCGTCAGAAACTCGCCATCCCGAACGCCTAGGTTTACAGGCTCGAGTACGGTGACATTGCCATAGCGCTTCGTAACGCCTTTTAGAGTTATGATATCGTCCGAGCGATCTATCACCGTGGATGCCATCATATGAACTTTCTTACTGCACCGGAGCTGCCTTGACGGCATTCCAAATATCGTTCCGCTTTGCATAATCCTCTGGTGCCTGCAGCCAGACAAGACGATCAGCGTAAGTCATCCCGATACTTTTGTTGGAATCTTCGTCGGTTGTGTTGCCGTACCCGGTTTTCTCGCTCAGGTATTTTCCAACGTCTTTCTGGAGCATGTAGTCAATCCATTGATAGGCGAGGTCGACGTCCTGAGCGCCGGCGCTAATCATCCAGCAATCGATCCAGCCGATTGCGCCTTCCTTCGGAATAGTCAACGCGGCGTTTGCGCCTTTTTTATTCGCTAGAATGAGCTGCGGTTCGCCCTGTGACATCATGAGTTTGACGCCGCCTTGGGCAAATATGCTAGCCCCGTCATCAAAGCCGGAGTAAAGGGTAGCTAGATTCTTCTTTTCCGCTATCAGCTTTTCCTTGACCTTTGCAAACTGTTCGTCGGTGAGATTGAAGGGGTCCTTAAAGCCAAGGACCAGAGCGGCTACAACGATGTTGTTCTCCGCCTCGTCCATCGTCATGACGGCCCCGACATTTTTCGGATCCCACATCACGTTCCAACTGTCGGGCGCTTGGGGATATGCCGTCTTATCGTAGATAAGGGGGATCGAGCCCCATGCGTAGGGGATGGCATATGGCTTGCCGTCAAAGACGATGGCCGAGACGTTCTTGAACGCAGGAGAAAGGTTCGATGCGTTGGGAATCTTCGACAAGTCGATCGGACTTACCAGATGCTCGCCAACCAGGCGTTTGTAAGAGGATGTCTCGATGGCGACGACATCGTAGTCCGCTCCCTTGGTGGCAGTCAGCTTTGCAAATATCTCGTCGATGCTCCCCACATAGGTTACCTCGACCTTAGCGCCGGTTTTCTGCTCGAAGCCCTTTACCCACTGGTCGTCAGCATATCCCTCCCATGTCAAAATCCGGAGGGTTTTCGTGGCTGCCTGGACCGGAGAAAGGGACATCAACCCCCCGGTGACAGCTATGCCCAGGCATACAGATGCCGCCTTGGCCAATTTGAGGATTTCTCTACGCTTCATTTCAGGTTCTCCCACATTAAAACGTTGAAAACTGCGCCTTGGGTCGTCAGGAAGCCGCCCAGCCGGGCACTCTGCTTCCAGGCCTGCTATTCGATACACTTCCGCGCACGGCAAAATTGCATCGCAACAGACAGAAACACCCAGCGGCAATTCCGAGCACGTCATTCGCCGGCAATGCCTGCAGCCAACGAGCGCTCTGCGCAGACCTGGTGACCCTCGGGTGCCGTTCTTCAAATTGCACCTTAGGAACCGCTGATTCTGCGGGGACGCGACTGCGTGGCAATTCCCTCATCATTTTTTATCGTTGAGGCCAATTAGCAAAAAAATGTCGTATTGGCAACATAACTTTCGCAATTGAAAAAAAATTTGCAGGGTGATACATCGCATTCCCTGGATGGTTTGGTTTCAGCTGCCGACGCCCGGTTTTCTGAGCCGAGCCGTATCAACGGGGCAATTCGAGCGCCGTTTGTGATCGGTGTATCTTCTCCCAGTTTCAACTCGGACGGGGCTGGCGGGTTGGGTGCAGCTTAAGCGGTTGGACTATGGCGCTCAGGCAGGACAGGGCATCGCGCGTGCGATCGATGGCGAAAAGGAAACATTGCGACATGCTTTACGGAATTGATCCCCTCGTCGGGCCGGATCTCTTGCACGCGCTGCGTTCGATGGGCCACGGCGATGAGGTTGCAATTGTCGATGCCAATTTTCCGGCGGCGTCATTTGCACAGCGCCTCATTCATCTCGAATCCGCGGACGCTATCCGTGTCGTGGACGCAATTCTCAGGCTGATGCCGTTGGACAGGGACGTGACGTTTGCCGCTTCAGTTATGCAGGTGATCGATCAACCGGAGACATCGCTTCCAATTTACGACGAATTCAAGCGGACCATAGCTGCGCATCAGGAGGGCATTCAAATGGCGACCTTGGAACGTTCGGCGTTCTACGAGCGGGCGCGTGCGTGCTTTGCCGTTATCGCAACAGGTGAGCTTCGGGCCTATGGAAATCTTATCCTTAGTAAAGGTGTTATCGAGACGGAAGGGGTATAGATAGAGAAACAGTAATCGAAAATAAATATAAGATGATTCGGTTAAAGATATGCCTGATTATCCAATTATAGACAGCCATGTCCATCTGGTCGATCCGGCGAGGGTCGACTACAGTTGGACCCGATCTGAACCAGGCTTGCGACCGAAGGCGTCACCCGCGGATTTGTCTGCGGCTGCAAGGCCTTTCGAAATCGAAAGTTTTGTGTTCGTTGAGGTTAACGCTGACGATGGGCAGCATATCGATGAGGCGATAGCAATTTCCGAGGTGGCGGTTGTCGACAGCCGACTTGGGGCTATGGTTGCCTGCTTGCCGCTTGAGAGGGGCCCATCTGTCGCCGCAGACCTAGAGCGGCTGATGGCGCTCAAGCCCCTTCGCGGCATCCGGCGCCTCATACAGACCCAGCCAGACAGCGATTTTTGTATTCGTCCCGACTTTATCGCCGGTCTGAAGTTGCTGCGAGATTACGATCTTTCATTCGATATATGCCTATTCCATCACCATCTACCGAATGCAATAGAGATGGTGGCGCAATGTCCCGATGTTCGTTTCGTTCTCGATCATATCGGCAAGCCGCCAATCAAGGCGGGTGGAATTGAGCCATGGCGGACTGATATCGGCAGGCTAGCCGCCATGCCAAATGTCCTTTGCAAGATTTCTGGGGTGGTGACCGAAGCCGACCATAAAAGTTGGACGCTGAACGAGATTAGACCCTACGTCGAACACGCTTTGGACGTGTTCGGCTTCGATCGGGTAATGTTCGGCAGTGACTGGCATGTGCTGGAACTGGCTGGGACCTACTCCCATTGGGTGAATGTTGTCGATGAGATTACCCGCGACTGTTCGGTCGACGAACGCCGCAAATTGTTTCGTGACAATGCAAAGGCATTCTATCGGATTCTGGACTGAGATCAGCCTGATGTTGCTTCATGCGGTCATTTCCAAGCGGCCGCAGGATGGATATCGGCAAATTCAATTCCCAAGGGAGAAAAAAATGTCGTATAAGAAACGTGTCGTTGGCAATGGCTGTTTGGTTCCTGAGATCGGCCTGGGAACGGCTCCATTGGGCGGGCTATATGCCGCGGTCTCCGCGGACGACGCCGCCTCAACGATAGATCTCGCTTGGACGAGAGGAATTCGTTTCTTCGACACGGCGCCCCAATATGGAAACGGCCTGTCAGAGAGATACCTGGGCGATTTTCTTTCGACAAAATCCCGGCAAGATTTCGTGCTGGCGACCAAGGTCGGGAGGCTCTTGCGGGTGCCGGAGACCGCACAGGGCGAAGACTTCTACTACAAGGGGACACCGCCCGAGCGGCCAGTTTTCGATTTCAGCTACGATGGTGTCATGCGAAGCGTCGATGAAAGTCTGGCGCGGCTGAAGCTCGAATATATCGATATCCTGCACATACATGATCCAGACGACTATTACGATGCTGCGATCTCTGGAGCTTACAGGGCGTTGGATTCGTTGCGCTCGCAGGGCGTCATCAAGGCAGTGGGGGCCGGCATGAACCAATGGCAGATGCTTGCTCGTTTTGCGAACGACGGTGTGTTCGATTGTTTTCTGCTTGCTGGCCGCTATACCCTGCTTGATCAGAGCGGGCTCGCCGAGCTTTTGCCGCTCTGTCAGGCTAAAAACATCGCCATCTTCGCGGCCGGCGTTTACAATAGTGGAATCTTGGCGGACCCTCGGGATGGAGCAAAGTTCAACTATAAGGACGCGCCCAAGGTTCTCATCGAGCGGGCGCTCGCGATACAGACTGTTTGCGAGCGCCACGGCGTGCCGTTGCGCGCGGCAGCCATGCAGTTTCCCGCGGGTCACCAAGCCGTCGCCTCGACGTTGACAGGCGCGCGCAACGCGGTCGAGTTGCGCGAAAATCTCGACATGTATGAGTTCGATATTCCGCCGGCCCTTTGGGCGGACTTGGTCGAAGACAAGTTGGTTCCGTCAGACGCGCCGTTGCCGCAAAGGCGCCCTCAATCTTGATCTCCGACAGCCGGCTTGGCCGAAGCATAACGAGCCTTCGGTCCAAAGCCCGTGTTGGTTCCAAAACAGCTAGTCCGATTGGATCTTTGATTTGCCGTCGACCCTGCAGGGGGTGGCGCAAAGTGGTTGATCGAAAGCTGGCATCTGCGGCCTAAGTCTTTTTTCGAGCATCCAAACAGAAGGCGGTTGACCATGGTCGACAATCCTGAAGCGAATTCCGTGCCTGACGCCCGCTTTGACGCGTTGGCGCTTACCGAGTTTGCAACGCAACTTCTCAAGGCCGCCGGCTTGCCGCTTGATCGAGCTAGCGTTGTCGCATCAATTTTTGTTGAGGCCGACTTACTTGGCTACTCCACGCACGGAGTGGCTCGACTCGATAGCAACCTCCAGTGGTTGCAAAAAGGAGAGACGCGCGTCTCTGGGGATCCTCATGTCCTCGTCAACGGCGGTAGTGTTGAGGTTTGGGATGCGCGCTTTTTGCCTGGCCCGTGGGTAACGATGACTGCCGTGCGCAAGGCATGTCTTAGTGCGCAAGAGTTTGGAGTTTGCTCGATTTCCATCCGGCGTGCACAGCACATTGCTTGCCTTGCCGCTTATCTCCAAGAAGCAACGGACAAAGGCTTGATGATCTTGCTATCGGTCACCACCCCGTCTGAGGCTGTGGTGGCGCCATATGGAAGTGTGGACCGGGTATTTTCATGTAATCCACTCTCTATTGGAATTCCAACGGCTGGAGACCCAATCCTAATAGATACGACCACGGCTATGTCTGCACAGGGTCCTTTGTTCAGATCTTACGAATTGCATCGAACCCTGCCCGCCCATAGCGTGATTTCGCGCGATGGTGTCTTTACGGATGATCCTGCGGAATTCGTTGAGCGTGGAGGCGCGATCCTGCCAACAGGCGGCCCGGAGCAGGGTTACAAAGGCTATGGGTTGTGTCTTTTTACCGAAGCCCTTGCTGCCTTGGCGGGAGCGGGTCGGATGGATACGTCTGGGGAGGGCGAGGCAAACAGCGTTTTTGTTCAAGTTTTCGATCCGAGCAGGTTTGGTGGGCGCGATGTTTTTCAGGGCCAGATGTCCCATCTGGCAGACCTTTGCCGGCGCGGCCAGCCTTGGCCAGGTGGGGAGGCGGTTAGAGTGCCAGGAGATCGCGCCCTGGCAGATAAACGCAGGCAGGCGGTAGAGGGGGTAAAAATTAGAGCGTCTATCCTAACTAAGCTTTCGTATTGGTCAAATAAATTTTCTATAGAAATGCCAGGAAAGGTAAATTGAAGAAATTAATGTACAGCTATGAATGGCTGGCCTACATCGACGCCTGGGCAAGGGGAAACTATTTTAGTCATCGACATTTATTGTTTCTACCGTTAGGATTTTTATTTGGTGGTGCGTATCAAAGAGATTGGAGCGGGTGCAAGTTGGATATCAGGTTATCCAGCTGATGGTCGTCGCAATCAGGTGCCTCGATAAATTCATGAGCCTAAGGTTGCCCTGCCAATAATGACTGCAACCGGCACTCCCGGGCTGATGTATACATACCTGCGTGCCCTTGCGGTTTTATGATGAAAAGCCGCTGCAAAAAGATGGACCGCCGACGCCAGGCATCGTGCTGATCTTGGTACCGATGCCTTGGCCTGCCCGTCTCGAAGGCGGGCCAGGTGCCGGCTTGTTGCTAGCCGCGGGAATGCCCCGATACCCGGCAAGTCTGCGTCTTTAAGTTCACGTCGAGTGGTTCGGTCACCTTGCACATCGCCGTGCGGTCAACGGCCCCAACTAGGAACCCGTGCGATAAAGTTCGCGAGGAGTGCAGGCTCGTGTCGATGGCAAGCATTCCGGCGAGTGGGAGTTGGGGCTGCCGTTCAGATGCAGCTTGACTCTGTCGGGATTTCGTATCCAATATCCTATAGTCAATTGACACCAGGAGAGGGAAGGCGATGTTTGACGAAGGTGGCAAGTCCGTTTTGAAAGTCGAAATGACCCGGCGTGCCGCACTGGCCGGGATCACCGGCCTTGCTGCCGGCGCGGCGCTGGTTCGGTTGTCCGGCTGGGCTCAGGCGGCCCCCGGTGGCGCGTTGCAGGTGATGGCCTGGGAAGGGTATGACCTCAACGCACAACTCGGGGACTGGAAGGCAGCGAACGGGGTAACTATCGAAGCCACCTCGATCGCCAATCAAGATGACGTGCAGGCTAAGTTCGTCGCCGGCAACCCGCCGCCGATCGATCTCGCGGAGTACAATCAGGCATATGCTGATCTCTACATCCGCGAGCTGAAGATCGTCACGCCCATCGATCGGAGCAAGGTTCCCAACTACAATGCCGACAACCTTTTCGCGCAGTTCTTCGATCAGCCGACATGGTTCGCCGACGGCAAGCTGTGGGGCTCGCCCTACATTTGGGGGTTCAACACGCTGCTGTACCGCAAGGACAAACTGGCGGCCCCGAAGTCATATGCCGACCTGCTGGATCCGTCCCTGAAGGGCAAGATCGCCATCATGGACGACACGGTTAGCTCTTGGCCTGTTGCCGCGCGCGTGGCCGGCCTCGGCGCGAAGTATCCTCTGCTGAGCAAGGATGAACTTGCCCAGACCTTTGCGAAGTTCGCCAAGTATAGGGACCAGGCCCGGGTGATTGCGCTGAACCAGGGCGAATTGCTCAATCTGATGGTGTCCGGCGAAGTTGTGGCGGCGCTCTGTGCGGATCCGTCGATCCTCATCCAGGCAGA
Organism: Mesorhizobium argentiipisi (SeqCode); assembly: GCF_037179585.1. NCBI lineage: Bacteria > Pseudomonadati > Pseudomonadota > Alphaproteobacteria > Hyphomicrobiales > Phyllobacteriaceae > Mesorhizobium > Mesorhizobium argentiipisi (SeqCode). The sequence continues at coordinate 88,502 of NZ_JAPYKO010000005.1, read as the reverse complement.
GCAGCAGAACGTGAAAATCGAGATGGTGCTGCCGGACGAAGGCCCCGTTTTGTGGGTCGATGCGTGGTTCATCCCGGTCTCGGCCGACAACATCGAGACGGCGACTGCCTTTATAAACCAGGCGCTGGACCCCAAGATACAGGCGGAAGTCGCAATGGCCGTCGTCCAGGCCCCCGTGTCGAAGAAGGCGGTTGAGTTGCTGGACGAGAAGTCGCGCAATCGCATCGACTACGGCGCAATCGACAAGATCTTTGCGGCTGGCCTACCAGGCATTCCGCCCCGCCAGTCGGACACCCATGCGACCTATGATGACTGGGTCGCTGCCTGGCAGGAATTCAAAGCAGGCATGTGAGCGAGCGTGCGGCCAGGCGCAGCGAGGATATCGGGTGAGACTTTCCAACGAAATGACAGGTAAGCTGTTGGCCGCGCCAGGCGCCTTATACATGCTCGTATTCTTCCTGGTGCCCAGTGCGATCCTGCTCGTCTACAGTTTCTGGACGGCCGCATCGTATAGGATCGTGCCTGATTTTACGCTGGTGAACTACCTGAATTCCTTGACGTCGCCGCTCTTCTGGCGGGTCACTGGCAATGCCGTCGTCATCGGTCTGTTGACGGCGGCCGCCACCCTCGCGTTGGCCCTGCCTGTCGCTTACTACCTGATATACGTCAGCAGGTCGCAGGCCATTCTCTACCTTGTCCTGATCACTTGGTTCTCGAGCTATCTGGTTCGCATCTATGCGTGGCGCACTCTGCTTGGGACCAATGGTCTCCTCAATACCATCCTGTTGCAGCTAGGGTTGATCGATGTGCCCGTAGAAGCCTTTCTCTTCAGCCGATTTGCGGTGGCGATCACACTCATCCACGTCTACCTGCCGCTTTGCATTTTGATGGTCGTGTCTTCCCTTCGCGATATAAAAAAGGAACTCGTCGAGGCATCCCGCGACCTTGGAACGTCACCGCTAGGGGCCTTCGCCAAGGTCATCGCTCCCAACGCCGCCAACGGCCTGATCGGCGCTTTCGTCGTGACCTTCATCCTGGTCGCAGGCGACTATGTGACGCCCCAGATGCTCGGCGGCTCCTCGGGTCAGACCACGGGATTGTTAATCGCTGATCAGTTTCGCAAAACGGGCAATTGGCCGCTTGGAGCGGCGCAAGCCATCATCATGTTCGCAATCACGGGCATCCTGTATTTCGTAATCGTCGCTGCAGGCCGGGCCGTTGGATTGGTCCCAAACAGGAAGCGTTCGCGCCAGCAGGAATCTCTGGCATGATACTCAGGCTTGCCGTTTGGCTAATCCTCGGCTTCCTGCTGGCGCCGATAGCGATTATCATTCTCTTCTCGTTCCATGCCTCGCCAGCCTTGTCGTTTCCCTTTCAGGGCTTCAGCTTGCGCTGGTATGTGGACCTGTTTCACAACGGCCAACTGGGCGATGCCTTAATCCGGAGCCTGGTTATCGCCACGGCGACAGCCTTGCTGTGCTTGATCCTCGGAGCTACTGCCGCCCTTGCATGGTTGCGCGTCGGCCCGCGCACGCGTCTGGCCCTCGAATTGCTCTGGCTCTCGCCCATCGCATTGCCGGGGCTGTTCATCGGAGTGTCGTTGGTTGTGCTTTTCGCGCAGGTCGGGATCAGGCTATCTGTCCTGACCATCATCATCGGGCATGTGGTCATCGCTTTGCCTGTGCTGATCCTGACAGTACGAGCCCGGCTTATGCTGTTCGACCCGCAGCTAGAAGAAGCTGCCCGTGATCTCGGCGCTGGCCAGTTCGCGGTCTTTCGACGGGTGACGCTTCCGCTCTTGATGCCGACGCTGATTGCTGCGTCCCTGCTGGCATTCGCCGTCTCCTTCGATGAGTTCATCGTGACGGTATTCGTCGCGGGCACAGAAACAACCTTGCCGATGTATGTGTGGTCGATGATGCGTCGGACGGTGACTCCCCTCATCAACGCGGTCTCCACGCTCGCTCTTTTCTTCTCGATCGTGCTGCTTTGCATAGCATGGACGATCGGCCACATCAGACGCAGAACGACTATGGCCGCGAGGGCTTCAACATGAGGTACGAGATGCCCGGACAAGCCGTTATTGAAGCGGTCGGCGTAGGCAAGTCTTTCGGGGCGTTCCAAGCCCTGGCGGACATCGACCTGTCCGTTGGCGCAGGAGAAATTGTCACTTTGCTCGGCCCAAGCGGGTGTGGCAAGACGACTTTGATGCGCCTCATCGCTGGTTTTGAGGCGTCCACTGTCGGATCAATCCGAATTGATGGTCGCGATTGCGCGGATCAACCTCCGGAACGCCGTCCCGTCAACATGGTGTTCCAGCGTTATGCCTTGTTTCCGCACCTCGACGTATTCGACAACGTGGCCTTTGGGCTTCGCGTACATCGTGTGCCTAAAGCTGAAGTGCGCAAACGTGTCGAGCGCATCCTCGCGATAGTCCAGCTCGAAGCGCTCGCCGGGCGCAGCATCGCCGAACTCAGCGGTGGCCAGAGCCAACGGGTGGCGCTGGCGCGCGCGCTCGTGAACGAACCCAGGGTCCTCCTCCTGGACGAGCCCCTTGCTGCGCTCGATCTCAAAATCAGGCAGCACATGCTGGTCGAGATGAGGCGCATCCATGCCGCGACTGGGTCGACATTTGTGTACGTCACCCATGACCAGGACGAGGCGATGGTCCTTTCTGACCGGATCGTTCTGATGGAGAAAGGCAGGATCATTCAGATCGCCTCACCGCGCGAGATGTATTCGAGACCTGCCTCGCTCTTTGCCGCAAAGTTTCTCGGCGAGATCAATCTGTTCGACGCAGTGATGGGATCAGTTACCGAGCAAGCCGCCACGGCCAAAGCAGGCCTCGCTTCCTTCACGGGGTCTATGGACTGCAGAATGCGGGCTGGGTTCGCGAGCGGTGACAAAGTGATCGTAACGGTTCGGCCAGAAGCGTTTTCATTCTTTCCCGGCGAAAGGCTTTCCCAGTCTGCCGCGGTGACTGTCGAGGATTCGGTGTTCATGGGCAGCCGCAGCTTCTACACGGTACGTGCGAAGAGCGGCGACCAGGCCAGGGTTCAGGTTCAGAACAGTCAGGCGAGAGAATTGCCACGGGCTGGCGACAACGCGACACTCTACTGGTCGCCACAGGATGTGAATTTCCTCGCGATTCCATAATCAGAGAGTTTGATCTGCGTCACGTTCGAGGCGGAACTGCGGGATCAGCCATAGCCGAATTTGACGGAGGTCATGGCGGATTAGGCACCAATTTGGATATTGCGGCCACCGTCCCCAGGCGATCGAAAAGCGCGCAAAACGGCTAGACGTTGCATATAGAATATAATAGATTGGATACAACTTTGTTCGGCATTCAGCCCTCAAGCGGAGAAGTAGGTCAATGATCAATTGGAAGGGTGTTTTCCCGGCTGTTACCACTAAACTCAACCCAGACGGGTCGATCAATGTTGCCGCGCACCAGGCAAGCCTTGATCGTCTGATCGTCAATGGGGTTACCGGGGTGATAGTGCTACCGATGCTCGGGGAAAACGCCTCGATGGCGCCGAAAGAGAAGGAGCATGTAATCCGGATTTCGAAGGAGGCGGTCGCCGGCCGTGTGCCCCTCTTATCCGGTCTTGCGGAAATCACCCAGGACGCGGCGTGCGAAAGGGCGCGTGAATTCGAGGCTTACGGCGTCGAGGGCCTGATGGCCTTTCCGAGCCTTGCCTACAAGACTGACCCGCGCGAAACCGCCCAATGGTACCAGAAGCTCGCGGGTGCGAGTGGGCTGCCGATCATGATTTACAACAACCCCATCGCCTACGGTGTCGACGTGACTCCAGCGATCCTCAAGGAGCTGGTCGACTATCCGACCATCGAATCCGTAAAGGACGAAACAGGCGATGTCCGCCGCGTCACCGACACTTATGTTGAGTTGGGCAACCGTTTTCACGTGTGTTGCGGTGTAGATGACCAGATTGTCGAGAGCGTAGCGCTCGGATCCGTCGGCTGGGTTTCAGGCATGACCAATGCATGGCCGGCCGAATGCGTTGCACTGTTCAGGCTTTGCGCAGCGGGCCGCAAGGATGAGGCGCTGCAACTCTACCGGATCATGACACCTGCGTTCCACCTCGATACGCATGTGAAGCTGGTTCAATGCATAAAGCTGGCCGAGAACCTGGTCTGCGGATCTCCGGAGTGGACGCGAGCTCCTCGCCTTCCGCTCGTGGGCGAGGAACGTGAGCGCGTGATCCGAATTGTCCAGGACACAATCGCCAAGCTTGAGGCCTACAAGCTCCCGAAGGTCGCCTAGGCGGGCTCCCTCGGCATTATACAAAATCGGCGGGATCGGGCCGCGGCACTGCCATTGTGCATGCCGCGGCTTGTACGCCTGAAGCGACACGGCGCTTGTGGCGTGCCGGCGGGGCTAGCGGAAGGTATAGAAATGGCGCCAAACAAGTTTGACTACGTCGTGATCGGAGCCGGTGCAGCGGGGTCGGTTGTGGCTGCGCGGCTGGGTGAGGACCAGGGAACCAGGGTTCTCGTCCTTGAGGCCGGGCCCGACGACAACTCGATCTATGTCCGCATGCCGGCCGCGATGTCCTACCCGCTCACTGACAAGCGCAGGACCTGGGAGTTCGAGACGGGGCCGGAAGAGGCGCTCGATGGCCGCATGATCACGCATGTGCGCGGCAAAATGCTCGGCGGATCGGGATCGCTCAACGGCATGGTCTATGTTCGCGGGAATCCGCGGGACTTCGACCGCTGGGCGGAAGACGGCCTCAAGGGTTGGTCTTATGCCCATTGCCTGCCCTACTTCAAGAAGCTGGAGACCTATGACAAGGGAGGCAATGGCTACCGCGGCGGCAGTGGACCGATCGCCATCACCTCGTTGAAGGCTGAGCTCGAGCCTTTCCAAGCCTTTCTGGAGGCAGGGCAGCAAGCGGGGCACCGGTTGAACGCCGATTACAATGCCTATCGGCAGGAAGGAGTCCACGCCTATCAGGCGAACATCGACAATGGAATCCGGGCAAGTGGTGGCAGGGCCTATCTGCGTCCTGCAATGCGTAAGGGCAACGTGTCGCTGCAGCTGAATGCGCTGGTCCACAAAGTCGTGTTCAACGGGACGCGCGCCGTGGGGGTGGTCTACGAGAAAGACGGCGCCATACACACGGTGGAAGCAGAGAGGGAGGTCGTCCTTTGCGGAGGCGCGTTCAACTCGCCCCAGTTGCTGCTGCTGTCGGGAGTGGGACCTGCTTCCGAGCTTCGGGCGCTTGGGGTTTCGCCGGTTCACGATTTGCCGGGCGTTGGCAGGGGATTGCAGGACCACGTCGCCGTCTCGGTCAAATATCGTGCTTCAAGAAAAGGCGTCTCTCCGGCGGTCGATATGAACCTCCTCAAGATGGCTTGGATCGGGGCGCAGTGGATGTTCCTGCGTCGCGGTCTCGGCATCACAAACCTGTGGGAAGTCGGGTCCTTCTTCAGGAGCAGCGACCGGATGGAGTATGCCAACATCCAGCATGAATTCTTGCCGATGCTCGGCGAGCTCATGCATGGCCAGGTCAACATCGAAGAGGGCTTCCAATACCAGGTCTGCCTCGGTCGACCCAGGAGCAGGGGGCGCGTCAACCTGAGATCGGCCGATCCAAGACAGCATCCGTCCATAGTGCTGAATTATCTCAAGGACCCTGAGGATCGCAGGGATCTCATCGACGGCGTCCGCCACACCGACGAGATCATCCAGCAACGTGGTTGGGATCGGATCAGGGGCGATGCAATCGTGCCGGGCTTGCGCAATATGGATGATCGGCAGGTCTTTGCCTGGCTGCAGAAGAACATGGGTACCCAGTATCACCCTTGCTCAAGCTGCCGTATGGGCCTCGACGACGAGGCCGTGGTCGATGAGCAGGGAAGGGTGCATGGACTAGAGGGGATTCGCGTCGTTGATGCCTCGATCATGCCGCGCATAACCAACGGCAATCTTCATTGCCCGACGATGATGATCGCCGAGAAGATCAGTGACGACATCAGGGGGGTTGTACCGCTGCCTGCTACCGCGATGAGGTATGCGGACCAGGCGCACTGAGGAGCCGATGCGTCCGGGAGAGCGCAGAGACCGGACGGCGGCGTCACGTCGCACGCCTGGCCTCTACAAGATCATCGGGCGACGGCGCGGCCCTTCAGGTTCTTGATGACATCATCGCGTGCATCTGAGATGTGTTTCCGGAGCAGCTTCTGTGCCAGCGCGATGCTCCTGTTCGCGAAGGCCTCGGCCAGTAAACGATGGTCCTCCAGGGCCTTGGCCTGTGCAGCCTCGGTATCGATTTGCAGCCTGAGATATCTGTCGGCGGAGTTGTGCAGGGTGGCCAATACTGCAAAGGTTCGCGGTCTGTCGGCGGGCGCCGACAGCGCATTGTGGAATGCCCAGTTCAATTGGCTGAGCCGTTCGGGTGGCGCTCCAGTGTTCAGCGCCACCTCGTAATTTTGAAGCGCGGCTCGCACGCGGTCCGTATCGGCATCATCGGCATTCTCGATCGCCTTGCCTAGCACGAAAGGTTCGAGCGTCAGGCGAGCGTCGAAGATATCGATCGCATCCTCGGGGGTCAGGGACGCGACTACAGCACCCTTATGCGTATGGATCACCACCAGCCCGTCCGCCTCGAGCTGCAGCAAGGCCTCGCGAATAGGAATGCGGCTGACCGAGAATTCGTCCGCGAGCGCTTCCTGCCTGATCTGGTACCCTCCGGGGTAGATGCCGGAAATGATCCGGTCCCTCAGGAGATCAAGCACCGAAGAGGTTACGGTCTGACGCTTAATCGCTGTTGGAGACTTCATGGGGTGCCCTGATTTTCGATTGCATATTGAATACAACAGCAGCATCTTTTCCGGCAAGCTGGCCGCGCCAGCTCCGCTAAACGAAAATCGGCCTCTGTCGGTGCGGTCGAGGGCAAGGGTTTTTGTCGTCGGATCGGATCCTGCTCAATCATGCAACTCACGGTTAATGGGGGGACCGATGTTGAGGTCCTTGAAGCGGGCCTTGAAGCCGCTGCGTTGTGGCGAACAGCACATCACACCCACGTCCACCCGGCTGGTTGTCGGAAAATAGGCGAGCCGTACCGGAATCCACGTATTTTCTTTGACGCTGAAGTACTGCACCCGAATGGCTTCGTCATGCCGGGTAAGCCTGATTCTGATGCCCTCCGGGTCGACTGGAACTTCGACGAGCGACCAGTCCGATGCGTCGTTCGTGACGACGACTGAGAAGTAGCTCTTTCCATCCGTGAACTCCAGGCCTGCCTTGATCCAGTGGCTCTCGCTCAGTCGCATCATTAGTCCTGCCTGGTCGTAGAGGACCTCGTAGTCCCCCTGAACGGTAACCTCGGCGGTGAAGTCCCCCGCCACCGATTTGAACAGGAAGTGGCCGTCATCTCGCCAGAAATCATAGAAGGTCTCTCGCCAGAAATCGGTTTTTTCTCCCGTGGTGACCTCCAGGGTGCCATCTTTCAACGTGTGATGGGGCGGTTCGTTCAGCCAGCTCAGTTCATTCATCGACATTGCCATCTAGGTCTCCATCTTGATCAGTTGAACCATGTGTCCGAGAGGCGGTAGCCTTCGGGGAATGGGTCCTCGGGATCTACCCCGTAATGGCTGACGCCCGTGAGCCACGCCCGACCCGAAACTTGCGGAACGATGGCGGGAATCGATCCAGCCCTGCCTGTCTCCAGGATCTTGCAGTCGAACTCTGTGTCCAGGATCGACAAATGTCTGAAAGGGTCGCCGATACCGAGTTCGCCTCTGGCACTTAGCAGGGCCATGCGCGCGGAGGTACCGGTTCCACATGGGCAGCGATCGATTCTGCCGGGCGACACGACGACTGCGTTTTTCGAAGTCTTGATGCCGTTGACGATTTCCAGCGGACCGACGAACTCGGTCTGGTTGATCGTGTGTATTCCTGGATTCTCAGGATGGACCGAGGGAAGCTGCTCTGCGGCCGCAGCCTTAATCCGCTCTCCCACCTCAACCAGGCGGCGTGCCTCGCTTCGGTCGAGCGTAAATCCAAGGTCGGCCGCCTCGACGATGCAGTAGATCATCCCCCCATAGGCGACGTCGACACGGAGCGAGCCTATGCCCGGGACCGATATCGTGCGGTCGCGGTGCATGACGAATGAGGGAATGTTGCGGAATTTGACTTTGCGGCACTTGCCGCCGGCGCACTCGGCTTCCACCTCAACCAGGCCCGCCGGCGTATCTACCCGGACATGCGTAACAGGTTCCTTGATCGGGACGATGCCCGTCTCCAGCGCCACCGTGACCGTGCAGATGAGATTAGATCCTGACATCGGGACGAAATAGTCGGACTCCATGACTATCATGCCTATATCGGCATCCGGTCGACAGGGCGGCGTGATCAGGTTGACCGCGGCATTGACGCTGCCACGGGGGTCGAAGAGGAGCATGTTGCGGAGCCAACCGCTGTAACGCTCTAGGTTCTGCATCCTGTCGAACATCGTGTCGCCGCGGGGCGGAAGAACCCCTCCGGTGATGACCCGCCCAACCTCGCCCTCCGCATGAGCGCCGACGACGGTGATGACACGGTCCAACTGCATTTCCATCTCTCCGACGATAGCCGCGGGAGACCGAGCGGAACTCGGGTCATAACGGCTCATTGCGTGGCGACTCTAATATCCAATATATTGGTGTCAATATTCAACATTGAGCTTTTTTCCCGGCCGCTAGGGGGACCGAATTTTCCTTGTCGCCTTGACAAGGCCGGCAATTGCCGATTGGATGCAATATAACAATCACAGGAGGGGAAGTATGCATAAACTTGTTGTGACTGCAGCATTGGTCGGCATGGCTATGTTCACGGCGCTGTTGCCGGCGAAGGCGGAAGACAAATTTCCGTTCGGGCCGCCGCCATGGACGATCGGGTTTTCGCAGGACACGATGGATCATCCTTGGCGTGCATTCATGGTGACAAGCGCAGAGGCACAGGCGAAAAAATATCCTGAGCTCATCAAGGAATTCGTCTATACCGACGCCAAGGGGACGAATGAGAAACAGATCGCTGACGTGGAAGATCTGATTTCGCGTGGCGTCAACCTAATCATGATGAGCCCGCGCGAAGCCCAGGCGCTTGTGCCGGCGGTGGAGGCGATCAAGAAGGCCGGCATTCCGCTGGTGGTGCTCGATCGCGAGATCGTCGGCGAGGACTACAATGTTTTCATTGGCGGCAACAATCTGACGCTCTCCGAAGGGCTGGGGCAACACGTCCTCAAGAATGTTGGAGACAAGTTCAGCTACCTGGAATTGGAAGGTATCCCCGGCGCGACCCCGACAATCCAGCGTCACGAAGGTTTCTCGGCGCAGTTCAATGACAAGCCCGGCGTTACACGGCTGGATGCCCAGCCCGCCAACTACGACCTCGCCCCTGCCATTCCGATCATGGAGGACTGGCTCACGCGCTACCGCGGACAATTCCAGGTCATCTATGCGCACAACGACCCAATGATCCTTGGCGCCATCAATGTCCTCAAGGAGGCTGGCTACAAACCCGGCGAGGTCTTCCTTGTCGGTGTGGACGGCCAACGTGAGGCCTTCCAGGCGATCAAGGATGGTTGGCTTCAGGTGACGTCCATCTACGCGACGGGCGGAAGTGTCGGCCTCGACATGGCGGTACGAGTCCTCAAGGGCGAGCCGGTCCCGAAGCGCATCACCACCGAAACGCCGATTGTTTCCAAGGAAAACGTCGACGAGTTTTACAACCCCGACCTTCAATACGTTCGCTAAGCGAGAGCGATAAGCGAGGCGGCCAGCTCATGCTGGCCGCCATGATATCGGAGGAGGCGAACAATCGATGGCGAGGTACGTCGGCAACCAAACGACCAATGCGGGACCGACCGCTGAGCGGCCTGCCGCCTTCCTGACAATGGCCGATATTTCGAAGTCCTATCCTGGCGTTCAGGCCCTCTGTGGCGTGAAGCTCGAGGTGCGGCCAGGGGAAATCGTGTCGTTGGTCGGTGAAAATGGCGCCGGAAAATCGACCATGATGAAGGTCCTGGCGGGGGCTGTGCGGCCCGACAGCGGTGAGATCAGGTTGGACGGTGAACTGATCGAGTTTCCCAACACCTCCGCGGCGCATGCGCGAGGCATAAGCACCATCTATCAGGAATTGATGATGGTGCCCTATCTCTCCGTCCTTGAGAACGTCTTTTTGGGGATGCTTGCGACAAACGGCTGGGGGACCCTCGACTGGCCGGAGATGCGTAAAAGAGCGACCGCAATACTTGCCGAACTTGGCTATTTCGGCTCGTTGGATAGTCCGGTCAACAAGTTGAGCGTCGCTGAGCAGCAACTCGTCGAGATTTGCAGAGCGACGGTCAGGCCTTGCAGGCTTCTGATAATGGATGAGCCCACAGCTTCTCTCAATCGGCAAGAAGTGGAGCACTTCTTCAAAATTGTACGAAAGCTCCAGCGAGCGGGGACCGCCATTATTTTTATTACGCATCATCTCAACGAGATATTTGAGGTCTGTGATCGCGTGGTGGTGCTGCGCGACGGAAGGTTGGTCGGGGAGTCCGATATCGCTGCGCTCACCGAGGCGCGCCTCGTCGAGGTGATGCTTGGACGAAAGCTGAATCTCGAGAAGCGGGACTGGGGAACCTCGGTGCCGAAGGGAGCTGAAATTGTTTTGGAGGTCGACGGCGTCTCGACGCCGGCCCTCTTGAAGAACGTGTCCTTTGAATTGCGGCGAGGAGAAGTGCTTGGCCTTGCCGGCCTCATGGGGTCTGGGCGAACGGAAATCCTTCGCGCCATTTTTGGAATAGACAAGCCTTCTTCTGGAGTAATTCGCAGCCGGGGAAAAGTTGCGATGTTCTCGGGACCGCGCGCCGCACTGGCCAGCGGTGTTGGCCTAGGTCCCGAAGACCGCAAGGCCGATGGTTTGGTCTTGTCGATGTCGGTTCGGCATAATGTAACGTTATCGTCCCTTGAGCGCTACAGCGGGCTGTTTGCCTTGCGAAGCCGCGCTGAGGCTGGCGCCGTGGGGAAACTTTGCCAGCGCCTTCAAGTTAAATACAGCTCAATCGAAGCTCCGGTCGGCAAGTTGAGCGGCGGCAACCAACAAAAGGTCATCCTCGCCCGTCTGCTCGATGCCGAAGTCGATGTGTTTCTGCTCGACGAGCCGACCCGCGGCGTAGACATCGGTGCCAAGGATGCGATCTTCGAGCTCATCCGGGATCTTGCCGCCAAGGGCGCCAGCGTTGTCATCGTGTCCTCGGTCATCGAGGAGCTAATCCATGTCAGTGATCGAATCGTGTGCCTCAACCTGGGCCGGGTCACGGATGAGCAGAGCCGCGAGCAGTTCGATGTTTCCAACATTATGGTCAGCGTGATGGGTGGCCACGGCAACGGTCTGGTTGAGAGTGTTCAATGATCAGATACAAGATAAACGCCAATCTCGTTATTCTGGTCATCTTGCTGACATGTGCCGGCTTGGTATCGCCCTATTTCTGGTCGGTCGAGAACATTGTGAATCTCGTTCGCGTGGCATCGCTGATCGGGATCGTAGCTGTCGGAATGAATCTGGTCATCATCCTTGGAGGGATCGACCTGTCGGTAGGTTCAGTCGTCGCCCTGACCGGCACATTGGCGGCATCGCTGTGGACGGCTGGATATCCGTTGCCGGTGGTCGTTATGGCCCCGCTCGCAATTGCCGGCGCCGTCGGCATCGTGAACGGGTCCCTCGTCGCGTTTCTCAGCTATCAGCCTTTTGTCGCCACGTTGGTAACGATGACGCTTTTTCGTGGAGCCGGGCTTGTCTACAGCGCTGGTCAGCCAATTTACGCCGACTATCCGCCGGCTTTCAACTTTCTAGCCAGAGGCAATGTCGCGGGCATTCCGGCGCCCGCCCTGGTCTTGATGGCGATCGTGACCCTCACTTGGTACGTGGTCCGCTTCCGGGCGGTTGGCCGCATGATCTACATGGTCGGGTCAAATGAAAGCGCCGCATACTATGGCGGCGTATCGGTTTGGCGCGTGAAGATGTTTGCCTACACCTACTGTGCGGTATTGGCCGGATTTGCGGGCCTCATCCTGACGGCGCGCATGGGATCGGGCGAACCCGGCCAGGCTGGCGTCTTGCTGGAGCTGGATGCCATCGCCGCCGTGGTCATAGGTGGAAGCTCCCTGCGGAGCGGCAGCGGATCGGTTTGGGGCGCGTTGATCGGCGCCCTTGTCATCGGGGTCCTCTCCAACCTCTTCAACCTTCTAGGGGTGGCGCCGGAGTGGCAGAACGTCTCGAAGGGAGCGGTTATCCTCCTCGCCGTCACCATAGCGGGCGGGGGACCGCTATGGCGTTCCTTGACCATGCGGAGGCCAAGCAATGCCTAACAACTGGGCCCTCCCTCGAGCCCAAGCTGGGGTGGTACCTCAGTGGGTGACGCCCCTTGCAGCTGTTGCCGTCTTCTTCTTAGGGCTCAATGGGGCATTCTGTATTCTAGCCCCCTCGGTATTTGTCAGTGATCGTGCGCGCGGTCCCTATACGGTCGCCAACAACTATGAGCTAACCAGGGTGTACAGCCGTGCTCTGGATGGTTATCGACAAGTGGTCGAGGATTTCCCTCAAAGCCGCTACTATGACCCTGCCAGAATTGGCATCGCCAATTCCTTGATGGCCCTGGGCCGTCGCAGCGAAGCGATAGCCGATTTCGAAAAGCTCTTGTCGAGTCTAACGGACAACTCCGAGCGGGAGTCCAACCGTCTCATAGTTCTCTCGAAACTGGCGGCCGCGCTGGAAGAGGAGGGGGATGCTGGGCGATTCAAGGACGTTTTCGAAATGCTAGCGAGAGACTACCCGGGAAGCCAGGCAACAAAGGACGCAAGACGGTTCGCTGATACGATCTTGGTGACCTCTCAGGCAGCCGAGAAATCGGCGCCGCGATCCGGTCTTGTGAGCATTCAAGCAGAGCCCGCTATCGTCGGGAAGCCATTCAAGTTGGCGATCAACATAAAGCAAGGGGCCGTCCCCGCGGGACAATTCTCTATAGCGATCAACAGCGCGTTTATTGCACAATTTGACTTCGTGTCTGTCATGCCTTCGAGTATGGGTACGTCCGATTACTGGGGCAAACGCTTCTTTGAATTCGCCGGGAATGGGGACAAGCCGTTCGAGGCGGTATTCATTTTCCGAGCTAGAACGGCAGGCAGACACAATCTCGACCTCGATCTTGGGGCCAACTTCTCGTTGATAGAGGCGAACCAGGTCTCTGCGATTGTGGTGTCGGAGAAGTGATGATGAGTCGCATCCGCTCATTGCTTGTCGAGCAGCCGATCATCATGGTCCTGATCGGATTGGTCATGATATTCGCCATCTTCGCCGATGGTTTCGCAAGCGCTACCAACATCACCAACGTCCTGCGCCAGACATCGATGCTCGGCATCGTTGCCGTCGGCATGGGCATCGTAATCCTGACGGGCGGAATTGACCTCTCCGTTGGTTCGATCGTCGCGCTGTCAACGGTGCTCGTCGCGGGTTTGGCGAACACCTATCCCCCCATTGTCGGGATCAATCTGGCTCTTGTTGCGGGTGTCGTGATCGGCTTCGGCAATGGCGTTTTGATAACGCGGCTCGGGCTTCAGCCAATCATCGTCACGCTTTCGACCATGGCGATGGTGCGGGGCCTTGCTATGTGGTTGTCGGAGAGCCGCCCCATTTTCGGAACGCTACCCAAAGAGCTCTTCATGCTTTTTGATGGACGTTTTCTTGGCATTCCAATTCCGGTCCTCATCTTCCTCGTTGTAGCTGTTTGCGCAATGTTCTTCCTCGCAAACACTCGAGCGGGACGAGCCATCTATCAAGTCGGCGGCAATGAGGAGGCTGCCTCGTTGGCAGGCGTCCCGGTCAGCCCGACCAAGATCCTTGCCTACACGTTGTGTGGGTTTCTTGCCTCGATCGCCGGCATCATTTTGACAGCACGTATGCAATCGGGAGACGGCGTGCGGACAGGGATGGGGTGGGAGCTCGACGCTATCGCGGCGGTAGCCGTCGGTGGGATTTCCTTGGCTGGAGGACGCGGCCAGCTGCTGGGCGCAACCTGCGGCGTCGTCATCATCGGTATACTGGCGAATGCATTCAACCTCATGGGCATCAATCCCTACTGGCAGCGCATTGTCATCGGTCTCGTGCTGGCGGCGGCTGTCGTGGCCTATAGCGAGCGGTTGCGCGGATGGCTTTTAACGCGCCGGCTTTCCGGCCCCGGGGCCGCGGTGAGCGCCCCTGACACTTGACCGTATGTGCGAGGCGTTGCCCGCTTCGCGCTCACCAGCCCAACCTCAACTCTTTCTCGCGAGCGTTTCATGAAACCTGTTAAATTTGGCGTCGTGTCCACTGCAAAGATCGCCCGTGACTGGGTCATACCAGCCATGCAATCCGTATCTGAGTGCGAGGTGGTGGCCATTTCGTCACGCGATCCAGCACGGGCAAGTTCAGTGGCAAAGGAATTCGCCATTCCGCGTCATTACAGCTCGCTCAGCGAGCTTCTGAAAGATGAAGAGGTCGAGGCGGTCTATATACCGACACCGAACAACGCCCACGTCTCAGAGGCTATCGAAGCTCTTAGAGCGGGTCGCCATGTCCTTTGCGAAAAGCCGCTTGGACTTGACGCCAAGGAAGCGGAGCGTCTGTTGGCTGTCCAGCAGGAGACGGGCCTCCAAGTATCGGAAGCGTTCATGGTGAGGTACCACCCGCGATGGCTGGCCGCACGCGACATTGTTCGCAGTGGACGACTGGGAAGGATCACCCAGATCCACGCCGCGTACAGCGTCATGAACGGAAACCCCGGGGACATCAGGTTCAAGCAGGAACTCGGCGGCGGAGCGCTTGGCGATGTCGGCGTCTATCCCATCACGGCGGCGAGGTTCCTCTTTGAGGACGAGCCAATAGCCGCCACCGCGACGTTCGAAAAGCAGTCGCCCGATGGCGTGGACATCGCCGTCGCGGGGATGCTCGAGTTTCCCGGCAATCGCACTTTGCTCTTCAGCGGCGCACTGTTGCAGGCGTGGTCTCACTTCACCATCGTTATTGGCAGCGTGGGATGGATGGAACTGCCAGTTTCGGTATGGCCATCCGCCAATCAGCAAACCTTCATACGCATCCGTGGCCGCGACGACCTCCATGACGCAAACGTGGAAACCATCCGGTTCGAACCCGCCAACCAGTATGAGCACGAGGTGAGGACGTTCGCCAGGGCGGTTCGGGGCGAACTGGAGCAGCCTTGGCCCCTCTCTAACGCCGTGGCCGGCATGCGCATCTTGGACGCAATTCGGCAATCGGCCTCGACGGGCCGCAAGGTTGAAATCAATACGTCGGTTTGACTCTGCGCCAGCTGGCTGACGCGCGGTAGGCTAGGCTTATGCCCTGTCTTGGAAATCCTGAGGTTCGGGCATCTAGTGACCGGACCCAAGGGGCCAATCGAAGCCGATTTCGTGCGTCCCGCTTCCATGCCCTAGGTAAGCAGCAAGAAAAAGCAACGCAACCACAAACGAAAAGTGAAAGATCAACTCAAGGCGGCTTCTTCTGTTCATTGCTTTCCACGACTATCCAAGGGTTGCGGAGGCTTCTCACGGGGTAGCGCGCGCCAAAACTCTTCATGCGCGACTTGGCCTGGGGAGCGTCAAACAACATGCAAACTCCGGCGGCCGCTCCACCGTGCGCGGTCGGGCAGGATGAGGCGACAATCAACGCCTATGTCACGATAGGTGAAAGCGCTGGTGTTGAGCCGTCCCAGGAGAGACGTTCCGGCCACTGTGCCAACCCTGAATGCCACCGATTGCAAGCCGGGAATTCCTGTCGCCTCTGGCCTTTCGTATTGAGCGTCGGCATCGAGGCAGATGAGGTGGCCAAGCCCGTCCCCTCGGCCCGCCGATACGCAGCCCTGAGCAACTTCTGCAAGTTCGATCTCGCTGGCTACAAAGACGGCGGATGCGGCCGAAACGGCGCTCTGCGATAGAAAGTCGGAGATGCCAAGAGGATCCACGAACTCGAAATGCCGTAGCATCGGATGGGCCTTCAGCAGCTTGTAACGGCGAATGGCGCGGCGGTCGCAGTCGCTTGCCCGAATGTAGAAAACCTGGCCGGGCGGTCCTTTTGCCATGAAAGCGGCGAGACTGTTGATCTGAGCGTCGGCCTTTTCATGGATTGAGCAGCAGTCCTGCAGATCATGTAGGCGAAGGCCCTGAATCTCGACAATCGGGATGCCCATGCTGGCGAGCACCGCGACATCCTTCTTGCGGACATCCAGGCTTTCGTCGACCAGGAGGCCAGCCCCATCGAGACGCTGCGCCAGCGAGGTGATGGCGGTCTCGATAGCGCAGTGGCTGCGAACGACGTGGCAGACCGTGTAGCCCTGACCGCTGATCGCCTCAAGGAATCCCGCAATTGCGGCTTGGCTCTTACGGTTGAACCGGATGCTGTCGTCGCTTCCCTGCAGCGCGATGAGACCGATCGTGTTTGTGCGTCCTGTCCTGAGTGAGCGCCCCGCGATCTGAGGTTGATATTTCAGACGCTTGATCTCGTTCTCGATAATGGCACGCGTCCGCTCGCTGACCAGGTCCCATCGCTCATTGACGACGTTGGAAACGCTCATGACCGAGACGCCAGCCGCCGCCGCGACATCCTTCAGCGTCACTTGGTTATTGATCTTCCGGCTGGTCATCCAATCCCGTTACCTGCACTTGTAGCGTTAAAATAGATCGCCGGGCTCAATCGGGCAATCTGTGAGGGGTTTTTGTTTTGCGGCGGGCCATGCCCAGAGGCGCTTTGTAACGATAAATGGCATCGACTATCCGGCTCCAATCCTGTCCGAAACATGGTAACACACTGAAGGATATCCATTTTTTGCCAATTTGGAGAGATCGTAACAATACTCTTGACAGCTACCGCTCGAAATCATTAACTTTAACGTTAAAGATAAGCGTTCAACGCAAGCAAAGGGGAATGACCATGAGAGGAAATTTCAACCTGACCAGACGAGGATTTCTGGGCGCCAGCGCCGGCCTCGCCACCGTCGCGACGCTCGGCGGAGGGGGGAAGGTCTTGGCAGCCGGGACCGGCAAGATCGGCTTCGCTATGGAGACATTCACCGTCCCGAGATGGAAGAACCTCGATCGGCCGAGCTTTGAGAAGGCGGTTAAGGCCGCAGGTTTCGAGCCGATCGTGAACCAGGCGGATTTCAAGGTCGAGCAGCAACTTGCCGATGTCGAGAACATGCTTACCGTGGGCGTGGATGCGCTGGCCATCGTTGCGGTCGTCGCGGAAGCTGGCATCAACATGGCAAAACGCGCCAAGCGTGCTGGCGTGCCGGTCCTAGCCTACAACACCGCGATCCCTTCAAAGGATGTCGACGTCTACGTGGCTCGCAACAATCGCGGCGTGGGCCGCAAGGCGGCGCAGGCCGCGCTGGATGTCGGCGTGCTTAAGGGCAACTGGGTGGTGACCTCGGGCCAGGCGGGCAACACAGTGGCGGAAGAGATCACGAAGGGCTATTACGACATCATGCAGCCGCTGATCGACAAGGGCGAGCTGAAGGTCGTCAGCCATCTGTTCCACGATGGCTGGGATCCAGACGCTGCGCGCCGTCAGGCCGAAGATTCGCTTACGGCCAACAACAACAAGATCGCTGGCTTCCTCTGCAACAACGACGGCATGGCGGGCGGCGTCATCGGCGCCCTTGAGAAGGTAGGGCTTGCCGGCAAGGTGTTCGTAACTGGCCAGGACGCGACCATCGAGGGTTGCCGGCACATCCTCTTGGGCAACATGGCGCTGTCGAGCTTCACGCTGTTCGATCAGATGGGCAAGATCTCCGGCGAGCTTTGCGCAAAGCTCGCTAAGGGAGAGCCCCTCGGCATCAAGGAAACCTATGATGCCGGGAATGGCGTGACGCTTCCTTACGTTCCCGTTGAGGACCGGAATATCACCCGCGACAACATGGTTGAATACCTGAAGGCGTACAGCCCGGTTTACGTCGACACCCGGGCCATCCTCGACAACGTTCCGAAGGACAAATGGCCGGCAGGGGCCAACAAGTTGTAAAGCTAATCCCACAAAGTCGGCGGCCATAGTCGCCGATCCGCGGTCGAGCGCTCGACGACCTCCTCCCAGTCGAGCGCTCGACCTGCCCCCTTCAGCAACAGGTCGTGCGCAGATGCAATCAACGTCTCGCCGCCTGAACAGGAAACGGGATCATGAACGCTAAAGCAGCAGCGTCGGCTGTCTCGACCCAAAACGTCGCGGCGACGGCAGCTCCGTCGCGGCAATCACTCGAAGCGGAACGGAGCAACTGGCGCATAATCATCCTTATCCTGGCGACTGTTGCGATCTGGATAGGCTTTCATATCTGGACAGGGGTCTTCATCAGCCCGCGCAACCTGTCCAATCTCGCTGTCCAAGCCGCGATAACCGCCGTCATAGCCGCCGGACTTTGCTGGCTGCTGGTTGCTCGAGAAATCGATCTGTCGGTCGGGTCGCTTCTTGCGATGTGCGGCGTGCTTTGCATGCTGCTAATGCAGAAGGCCGGGCTCGGCGCATATCCCACAATCCTCATCGTGCTGCTAGTCGGCGTCGGTGTCGGGCTCCTGCAGGGTGGCTTCCGCGTCACGCTGGGCATTCCATCTTTCATCATCACCTTGGCCGGCTTCTCGTGGCTGCGCGGCCTGGCCTACGTCCTGTCGGGCGCTGAAACTCTGTCGGGCGCCGGGGATACTTTTTATGACATTGCCAACGGCGAGTTCCCGGTCACGACAAGCTTGGTGATCATCCTGGTGCTCGCCGCAATCCACCTCTACGGGTGGGTGCGCGCATACACGGGATTGCTCGGCCCCCAGAGGTACGACCTACGCGCCGTCAATCTAGTGATCCTGGCGCTGTCTCTGTGCGCTGCAGGGCTGTCAATTTGGGTTTTCGCAACTCGCAGCGGCATCCCCTATCCGCTCGCCTTCCTGGCGCTTGTCGTGTTCGTGATGGAATATGCCAGCCGCCATACGCGATTTGGGCGCTACGTCTATGCTATCGGCGGCAATCCGACCTCCGCCAAGCGCGCGGGCATCAAGGTCGACCGCACGATCCTGGCGCTGTTCGGCCTTATGGGCGCGCTGACCGCGGTGGCGGCGACAATACAGACATCTCGCCTCGATGCCGGACCCCCAAACGTCGGGCTGTTTGTCAACCTTAGTGCGCTCAGCGCGGCCATCATTGGCGGCACCAGCCTCTTTGGCGGAGAGGGCAGGGTTCTTGGCACCGTGATAGGCGCGCTGCTCATGGCGAGCATCACCAACGGGCTCAGCCTGGCGGGGGTGGATACCTTCTACCAGATGATCATCACGGGCGGTCTGCTGATCGTCGCCGTGTCAGCCGATCACGCAGCCCAGAGGAGGCCGAGATGATCACTTCAGATAACTCGGCTGCGGCGGTTTCAGTCCGAGACTTGCGCAAGAACTATGGTGCCGTCGAAGCCACTCGAGGCGTCAGCTTCGAAATCTTTCCCGGCGAGATCGTTGGGCTTGTCGGTGACAACGGCGCGGGCAAGTCGACCCTAACAAAGATGATCGCTGGCGATGTGGCGCCTACCTCGGGCGAGATCAGGATTGGCGGCAATCCGGTTCAAAGTTCCTCGACCGAATGGGCGCGAGACCATGGCGTGGAAATGGTCTACCAGGATCTGGCGCTGTGCGACAACCTCGACATCTGCGCCAACATCTTCCTTGGACGAGAGATCACTCATCGCAGCATGCTGGGCTATGCGCGGCTGAGCCATGACGTCATGATGTTGAAGGCGCACCAGCTTCTCACCATGCTGGACGTCAAGCTGCCGAACCTGCGCGAGCCCGTGACGGCGTTGTCCGGCGGCCAGCGCCAGATGGTGGCCATCGCCCGGTCGGTCGCCTATGAGCCGAAGCTTGTCATCATGGACGAGCCGACCGCCGCGCTTTCAGTCTCGGCCGGCCAGCCTGTACTCGAGCTGATCCGTCGCCTGCCGCAGCGCAACGTCGCGATCCTTCTGATCAGCCATCGGCTCAGCGACGTGCTCTCCACGGCCGATCGCATCCTGGTGCTTAGGCGCGGCAAGATCGTCGCGACAGTCCGGGCCTCGGAGGTCGACGAGGGCGAACTGCTCCACCTCATGGCAGGCATAAACGTGCCGAATGAAGATTGATCCCGGTTGCGCGGGCACGCTTTGCCCCGCGCCGGCAGGAAAGGAATATCATGTCTTACATACTGGGTATTGATGTTGGCGGTACCTTCACCGACTTCGTGGCCTATAACGAGCAGAGCCGCGAAGTGACGGTGTGGAAGGATTTCTCCACCCCCGGCGACCCATCAGACGGCATCCTCAACGGGCTGAAGCAGTTTCCGCGGCGCAACGAGATATCCGGCATTCGCTTGGGAACCACGATCGCGACCAACGCTATCCTTGAACGCAATGGCGCAAATGTCGCTTTCGTGACGACTCAAGGCTTTCGCGATGTTCCCTTCATCCAGCGTGGCAATCGCCGTTTTCACTTCAATTCTCGCTGGGTAAAGCCGCAGCCGCTGCTCAAACGGGCCAACAGCTTCGAGGTCGTTGAACGGGTCGACTGCGAAGGTAACGTCATTGTTCCCTTAGACATGGACAGCCTGCGTCGTGTCGCCGACAGCATTGCCGAGCGGGGGGACATCAAGGCAATCTCCGTTTGCCTCCTGTTTTCATACATCAATCCCCAGCATGAGATCACCGCTCGCGACTATCTCGCGTCGCGCTTTCCAGATCTGCCGATCTCGATCTCCTATGACGTGCTCCCGAAATGGAAGGAGTATGAGCGGGCCTCGACGACGATAGCGGATGCTTATCTGAAGCCCATCGTCACCGATCAACTCGGCGAGCTCGAGAGCCGGATCGCCGAGGCCGTCGGAGCTGCGCGCGTAGTGGTGACGAAGTCGAATGGCGGGCAAACGACCGTTGCGGGAGCCTGCGAGGCGCCAGTGCAGATGACGTTGTCCGGCCCGACAGGCGGGGTAGTGGCGGCGCAGTTCATCGGTAGCGTGACTGGCGAGAAGAACTTCGTCACCATCGACATGGGCGGGACGTCGACCGACTGCTCGCTCATCGTCAACGGCGCCGCTTCGCTTACCACTGATTTCGAGGTGGAGTGGGGCATCCCCATCCAGGTGCCCATGCTGGACGTGCGCACGATCGGCGCCGGGGGAGGCTCGATCGCCTGGATCGACAAGGGCGGTTTGCTCCGCGTTGGGCCGGAGAGCGCCCGATCACGGCCCGGTCCCATTTGCTATGGCCGGGGAGGAACCGAGCCGACGGTGACGGACGCAAACCTCGTGCTTGGCCGCATCAATCCCGACAACTTTCTGGGTGGCACAGTCGCGCTCGACGTCGATGGCGCGCGCGCCGGCGTCAAGCGCTTGGCGGAGCGCCTCAGCCTTAGCGTCGACGATGCAGCGTTGGCCATTATCAAGATCGTCAACAACAACATGGTTGGAGCCATCCGCAGCGTGCTCATTGAAAAAGGCGAGTCGCCTGACAAGTTCTCGCTGATGTTCTTCGGCGGTGCTGGCCCGGTGCATGCCTGCGATCTGCTGAAGGACCTTTCGATGTCGCGGGCCATCATCCCGGTCCATCCCGGCCAGTTCTCCGCGTTCGGATTCACTGCGACAGACGCCCGCGTCGACCGCCAGCGGACGGTGCAGATGACATCGAACCGCATGGACCACAGCCGCGCGACCCAACATCTCAAGGAGCTCGAGGCCGATTGCCTGGCGCAACTCCACGCCCAGGGATTCGCAGGCGACATCAGCGTCGAGCGCCGGGTCGAACTGCGTTACCACGGCCAAAACTACGAGCTCTCGCTTCCGCTGCGGTTCACAACCTTCAACGACGCCACTGCCAAGGAACTGTGGGCCGCTTTCGACAAGGCGCACGAAGAGCGCTTTGGCTTCAACATCCCCGGCGAGTTCATCGAGATCGTGAACTTCAACGTGACGGCCGTGAAATTGCTCTCGAAGCCGCAGGTGCCACAGCTGGCCAGGACTAGCTTCGCGCCGAAGCCGACTTCAATGCGGTCCGTTAGTTATGACGAAGGACGTCACGACACGCCCGTGTACCGGCGCGAGGAACTTATGGCCGGCGACACGATCCAGGGCCCTGCGGTCATCGAAGAGGCCGTGTCCGTTGTCGTGTTGCATCCCGACCAGGAATTGCTCCTGGACGACTACGGCAACCTCCACGTTTCGGAAAGGCAAACGCGATGAAGTTCTCGGACAACGGATATTACCTCGAAGAATACACCAAGTGCGACAATTGCGGGATCCTGCTCTATCGGTCGCCGATCCGCATCACCGTTGACGGTGTCCACAAGCGATATTGCTCGGATTGGTGCGTCGATTGGGACATGAAGCGGGAGTCCGAGATCGCAAACCAGAAGCGGGACGCCGAGGGCGTCGAACCGAGACGGCAACGCGCGGCAGCGGGGAAATGACGATGCAGGGCAGACATGCCAAGAACATGGTCCAGATGAGCATTCTGGACGGTCGCCTGGTCCAGATCGCAAAGGAGATGGGCATCACTTTGATGATGACCTCCTACTCGACCATCTTCAACGAAGGACTCGACTTCACCTGTGGCCTAGCCGATGCCAAGGGCAACTTAATCGGCACTGGCGACTTCCAGCCGTCGATGATCGGCGGCCTTCCGTTGGTCATTCAGACGATCACCCAGGAGATTCCTGTTGAAACGCTGGAGGAAGGCGACGTCATCGTTCACAACGATCCGTATCGCGGCGGCATGCACACGCCCGAACACACCTTCATCCAGCCAGTGTTCGTCGACAAGACGTTCGTCGGCTACTCGGTGGCGATCGGCCACGTCGCGGAGGTCGGCGGAATGGTGCCCGGCGCGTTCGCCGGGGAAGCAACCGAAATCTTCCACGAAGGCCTGCGCGTTCCACCAGTTAAAATACGGCGCCGAGGCAAGGACGTTGAAGATATTTGGCGCCTAATGCTCGCCAACTACCGCACGCCCAGGCAGAACTTCGGCGACTTCCGGGCAATGATCAGCGCAGTGCAGCTTGGCGAGCAGCGCATGCGGGCGCTGGTCGCCGAATTCGGCCTCGACCGCTTCGTGCAGCTGACCGACAGCCTGCTTGACTATTCGGAGGCCCGTATGCGGGCCGAGCTCAGGGAATTTCCGAACGGTCGCTACAGCTTCGAAGACTATATGGAGGATGATGGCATCGAGAAGCGGCGTTACAAGATCGCCGTCGACGTCTTCGTCCAGGACGACGAGATCGTTGTCGACTTCCGCCGCTCGGACAAGCAGGCCAAAGGCCCGATCAACGGTGTTCTCTCTGTGGCGCTCTCCGCCTCCTACAACGCCATACTTCACTTGACCGACCCGAGCATTCCGAAGAACTCCGGTTGCTTCCGCCCGATCCGAGTTGTCGCCCCGCCCGGTCTGATGGTGAATGCCAACTATCCCGCACCCGAAGTCGGCGGCAACACGGAAACGCACATCCGCATCT
The DNA here is from genome assembly GCF_037179585.1 of Mesorhizobium argentiipisi (SeqCode). Lineage (NCBI taxonomy): Bacteria > Pseudomonadati > Pseudomonadota > Alphaproteobacteria > Hyphomicrobiales > Phyllobacteriaceae > Mesorhizobium > Mesorhizobium argentiipisi (SeqCode). Next base: position 64,964 of record NZ_JAPYKO010000005.1, on the reverse strand, counting down.
GCTATACGGTCATCGGAGCATTGGCGACCGCCGTTCCCGAAAGAGCCTTCGCGACAGACGGGGGCACCCACTCGAACTTCCTGTTCGGCGGCTACAATGCGCGTACAGAGGAATACGTCGTCTGCTACGATCTCTCCACCCCAGGCTGGGGCGGGCGCAGTCATGCCGATGGCAACAGCGCATGCAACGCAGTGAACGGCAATTCTCGGCTGAACCCGGTCGAGGTTTTCGAGACCCGTTTCCCATGGCGGATTGACGCTCATGAGTTCGTTGCAGACACCGGGGGTCCGGGCGAGTATCGCGGCGGCTTGGCTCTGCGCAAAAAGATGACCTGCCTCGCCAAGGAGCTGACGCTCTCCTTCATGTCGGACCGCCAGGAGTTGGCGCCTTGGGGTCTCTTCAAGGGTCAGGCCGGCGGCTGCGGCAGCCTTCATATCAAGCGGGCGGGCTCGCGAGACTGGAAAGATTTCCATCAAGACAGCGGCAAGGTGTCGGCCTCCAAGTTCTCGAATGCCAAGGTCTATGAGGGCGATCAGGTCATCGTGGTGGCGCCCGGCGGTGGTGGCTATGGCGACCCGCGCAAGCGGGATCCCGATGCCATCCAGCAGGACCTCGCCGCTGGGTGGATCACCGAAGTCGGCGCCGCCGCTTATCGCTAGGACTGAGGGAAGGCTATCCATGAGCGGGCAAGCAGTTGCGGCGGCGGGCAAGAAGTTCCTCGTCGTCGGCGCATCCCGAGGAATCGGGCTTGGGCTGGTCAAGGTGCTGGCTGCGCAGGGTCGGCAGGTGGTGGCGACAAGCAGGGACGGCAGCGCCCACGCGCCGCTTTCGCCCTGGCTTGGCTTGGACATCACCGACAGCGCTTCCCGCGAGCGCTTCGTCAGTGATCCGTTGCTCGACGGTACGACCCATATCGTCATTTCCGCCGGAATCATGCCCAAGGATGTCGACAACACTCTCGACCCTGCGGTCGTCGCCGCGGTGTTCGACACCAATAGCGTGGCGCCTGCGGTGCTGGCGGATATGTTGGCGCGGCGGCTAGGTCCTTCTCTTGGCCACATCATGCTCCTTGGCTCACGTATGGGCTCTGTACGGCTCAATGCCCAGGGGGACGAGTGGATCTATCGGGCGAGCAAAGCGGCGCTCAACTCGGCCGCGAAGAGTTTCTATGGCCGACGCAGCCGGGGAACCTTTGCCGTCACGGTTGCCCATCCAGGCTGGGTGCGCACCGAAATGGGAGGCACCGACGCTGATATCGATGTCGCTACCTCAGTTCTCGGCCTTGTAGCGCTGCTTGACGATGGGTCGGGCGCGAGCGCCTTTCGGTACTGCGACTATAAAGGCGAGTCGTTGCCTTACTGATCTTAAGTCGGCGGCATATGCGTCGCAAGTCGCTCCTTTGGCCACCTCGGCTGTTGCCGGGGCTCCGTCGCTCTCTGCCACATCAAGCGGTGAGCGAACACTGGCCATTTTGTAGCTTGGGCGAGATTCCCGACAGGGACGGGTGGTGAAAACCCAAACTCATGAGTTTGTTTTCAATGGCCTAGCGCAGCGCTTCCGGGCGAGCGTTCCTCGCCTATTGCAAACTCATGCATCGTAATATACGTTACATATATGTCATGAGAGCGATTCTTGGAACAGTCAGCCGTGTTGGACGAAAAGCGTGACTTACCCGTTCCTCCAGTGCCGGTCGAAACGCCGTGCTTCGTGATCCTTGAAGATGAGGTTGTCTTCAACCTTCGTCAGACTGCTAGGCTTGCTGGCGGAATTGGTCGCCTAATGCCGCATGTGAAGACGCATCGGGCGCCTTGGATTATCGAAATGATGATCCGTGAAGGCGTTCTTGGCTTTAAGACCGCGACCCCAGCGGAAGTTGAGATAGCCGCGGAAGCCGGAGCCCGCCTTATCGTTTGGGCCTACCCGACTGCAAATCAGGCGAATATCCGCCGCGTTGCGAACGTTGCGCGAAGCCACGATGGCCTTCGGATCGAGGCAGTGGTGGATTCATACGAAGGACTGCACGCTTGGCAGTCGGAGCTTGCAAGCGGCGCAGGGAATGTCGGATTTCGCGTAGATCTCGATCCTGGCTTAGGCCGGACCGGTGTGCCGATCGACGAAGGCGCGATTGCCCTGGCTCGCGCCATGGCGGTCGCCGGACATTTTGCCGGATGGCATGTATATGATGGTCACATCACGGATGCGGACAGAGCTGAACGTGAGGTCAAGCTCGCTCGCCTAATCAACGCGGTTCGCAAGCTAATGGCGGATGTGTCGGCGGCGGGCCTCTCTACGGACCTTATCGCCGCAGGGAGCTACTCCTTCAACATCTGGTCGGCTGAAGTCGCGCGTTGGGTGTCGACAGGCAGTTTCACCTTTTCCAGCGCTCAGCATTCAAGTGATCTTGGGGACATCGGCTGGCGCATCGCCGCCTATGTTCTATCGACTGTCGTCTCAGTTGGTCGCGATACGGCGACGCTGGATGCCGGATCGAAGGCGGTTTCGCCTGACATCCCCGTTACCAGTCGGTTCGTCGGCCCCGGGCCAATCAAGATGATTAAGGAAGAGCACGCCGTCATAGGGACGAACTCGCTTCGGGTTGGGGACTATGTCGCCCTCACCCCGAGGCACGCCTGCACAGCGGCTTATCTATACAATCGAGCATTAGTCAGAACGACCGCGGGAAAATGGGAATACCGCACGCAGCTCGGCGCCAACAGGTAGCGTTGCTCGCCAATGGCCTACCGACCGGAGATCAGAGGCCGACCATTGGGGGCGGTCTAAATGGGAGCAGTAAATGAACAAACGTTCGGTACTACACAGTGTTGCTGCGATGGCGATCATCTCAGCGGTTGGAATTCTGCCGGGAAGTCCCTTGTTTGCGGGGTCGAAGGAGATCGTATACATCACCCCGAACATAAATCTCTCCTTCTGGCGATATATGTCGAAGGGAGTCGAGTCGATCGCAACGAAGCAGGGCTATAAATTTCAGGCCCTGAACTCGAACGATGAAGCGCGAACCCAACTCTCCAACGCGCAAGACGCAATTGCCCGCGGCGTAGCCGGCATTATTCTATCGCCTACTGACAGTTCGACTGCTCCGAGCGTGCTCGAACTCGCGGAGAAGGCGGGCATCCCAGTGGTGATATCCGACATCGGCACCAATAGCGGTGAATACGTTTCCATTATCAGTTCGGACAATTACGAGGGTGCGAACGGCGTCGGCAAAGCTCTTGCTGCGGCTCTGAAGGCCAAAGGGTGGGAAAGCAATTCGGTTGGCATCGTGGCCGTGTCGCAGGCCCGCAAGAATGGGCAGGCTCGGACGAAAGGGTTCCGCGATGCGATGAAGGAAGCAGGTATAGCCAAGGAAGCTGGCTTCCAGCAGCTTCGTTCCTATACCGTCGACGAAACCTTCAAATTCACCCAGGACATGCTTACGGCCAGTCCAGGCATGAAAGGCATCTTCATTCAATCAGACCAACCCACGATCGGAGCGCTGAAGGCCATCCGCGCCGCTCGTCGCCAAGGAGATGTGCTGGTAGCTGCCTTTGATGGCATTCCGGAGTTCATTGACCTCTTGAAGTCGGGCGACATCCTGGTGACGGGCATGCAGCAGCCGTATCTGATGGGCCAGCGAGCGACCGAGACGTTATTCCAAGCACTCGGCGGAGCTACCCCTCCCAAGGAGATAGCGGTCCCGGTGCTCGTCGTGACCACGGAGAATCTCGAAAGTCAGCTTCCGACAGTGAAAGAGACCGTATTCGCCAACGAGGGTCTTTGATCGTTTACAGGGCCGGCAGTGTGACCGCCGGCCCATGCTTTCGGGAACCTAAGATATGGTCGAATCGAACCCAAGTCCGCTGGACGTCGTCTTGCGAGCCTCAGATATTAGCAAAAGTTTCGGGCGGACCCAGGCACTGAAACAGGCTCGTCTTGAGCTTGCAAGCGGTGAAATCCATGGCCTGCTAGGTGCCAATGGGGCAGGGAAATCCACTCTTTCCCGCGTCTTAGCCGGCTACATACAGCCCGACAAGGGGGAAATCGTCTATAGAGGCCAGCAACTACGCCTTCGATCTACCCGCGCCGCTTTGGATGCTGGAATTGCGCTTGTCTCACAGGAGACAAGCCTGGCTCCCGATCTCTCCGTGCTGGAAAACGTCTTCCTGCCGGAACTTGGGCGTCGTGGCCGTCTCTCGTTCCCCAAACTTCGGCAGCGAGCTATGGACCTCTTGGACCGCTTGGGCCAAAAGGAAATTTTGTCTCTCGACAAAACGGTCCGGCAACTGTCAGCCGCGCAGCGGCAACTTGTTGAGATCATGAAAGCGCTTGCCCTCAACGCCTTGCTTATCGTGTTTGATGAGCCCACGACTTCGCTGAGCCCAAAAGAGGTAGAGCGCCTCTTCGACATAATGGCGAAGTTGCGTGAAAGCGGAGCGGCCCTCGTTTTCGTCTCGCATCGGCTGGAAGAGGTTTTCACCATCACGGACCGTGTGACGGTTATGCGCGAAGGGCAATCAGTCGCCACGTCGCTCGACACGGCATCGCTCACTCAAGGCGAACTGATCCGACTTATGGTTGGCCAGGAATTGAGCACAATCTATTCGACACCGCGGGATCCCAAAACGGCTGCTGCTGCCCGGATCGTCCTTGACGTCGAGAAAATATCCTCAGCTCCCGCCGTACGGGACGTCAGCTTTTCGGTGCGAGAAGGCGAGATTCTTGGAATTGGCGGCCTAGTTGGGGCGGGCCGATCCGAAACGCTTGAAGCTATCTTCGGCCTTCGCAAGCGCCAGGGCGGTATCATCCGGTTGGACGGGAAGGCACTTACGATCCGCGAGCCTCGTGACGCGATAGCTGCGGGTATCGGCTTCGTCGCCGAGGACCGCCGCATCCAAAGCATAGTCCCGGATATGACCGTCAAAGAGAATCTGTTGCTGGCGCATCTTGGAGCGCATCGCGGTTTTGGCCTTGGCTACCGCCAGCGCGAGGCGAAAGTAAAAGAGTTGCTGGCCAGCCTCGACTTACCCCCGAACAGGCTCATCGACTCCAGCCTTTTGAACTTTTCGGGTGGCATGCAGCAGAAGATAATCATTGCGCGATGGCTTCTGCTGGAACCCAAGGTTCTGATCCTCGACGAACCCACCAAGGGTGTCGACATCCGGACCCGATCCTCGATCTACAGCATCTTGCGTTCAATCACCGCGAAAGGGATCTCGGTTGTGGTGGTGTCTTCGGATTTCGATGAGCTCCTTGGAATCGCGGAGCGTATCGTCGTGATAAGCGATGGGCTCAGCATTGCCGATGTGCCCGCCAAGTCACTTACCGAGGAGAAGCTAACGCTGCTCGCCGCGCCACGTACGTCTACGGCTCAAAATACCGAAATCCTGCGTGGCCTCACACGGGACCACGGAGGCGCAAGTTTCTGGGCGCTTCTTGGCGAGAACGATCTCATCTGCCTGAGTTCCGTTGTTCAGAACAACAGTGTAGCGCCGGGCTTCGCGGCAGGAGAGGCGGTCGGTATCTCCGACACTCAGATTCCCAAAGCCCTTCGTGATCGAGCGACGAGTTTCGTATGTGAGGAAGATGGGAGCCGGGCAACCATTCTGGTCCCTGTCACAAGCCGACGGGGCCACGATTTCGGCTGGATCGGGCTCAGCATGCCAGGCGGACGCGATCTGCCCTCGGTTGAGCAGATACGGTCTCGTATAAGCAGTCAGATTGCATTTCACAATGAATAGAGAGATGGCACCGTGACGATGAACATTAGCGCACCCCGGGGATTTTCGTTGTGGGCGCTTAAAGGCCGTCTCGAAGTACGAATGCTTGGGTTGGCTCTATCACTTGCCGTGTGCCTATCATTAACGTCACCTTATTTTTTAACCCAAGCAAACATATTCAATATTCTCGACCAATCTGTCGTTGTTGGTATCGTTTCGGTGGGGATGACCTTCGTCATTCTGCTTGGGGGAATCGACTTATCGGTAGGTTCCGTTGCAGGGCTCACTGGGATCATTCTCGGGTTGGCTCTGCAAAGCTTTCCGATCCCTGTCGCGATCTTGCTCGCCCTTCTGTCGGGAGCCGGCATTGGCCTCGTGTCCGGAATCTTGATTGCATACTTCGGATTGGCGGCCTTCGTGGTCACGCTTGGCATGATGGCGATCGGAAGAAGCCTTGCCTACATCTTCTCCGGGCAAACAGCGATTTCGAATATCCCTCTCGACTTGTCGCAGATCGTTTACACCAACGTCCTTGGCATTCCGGGAAACGTGTTCTTCCTTTTGGTGCTTTATCTCGCCGCGTGGGCCTACCTTGCTTACACTAAGGGCGGGCGCACGATTTATGCCCTTGGCTCAAACAAAGAAGCGGCCAGGGCGGCTGGGCTAAACGTGATGTTCTATAGCGTTCTGCCCTACGTGGTATCGGGAGCGCTGTCCGCGGTTGCCATTACTTTCTCCATCGCGCAACTGGGCACGGCCGATCCTCTGATGGGCAACATGATGGAACTCGATGCTATCGCGGCAGTCGTCATAGGCGGCGCTAGCCTGTTTGGCGGCCGCGGTTCCATAATCGGGACGCTGATCGGTGTTCTCATCATGGTCATGATCAGAAACGGACTGAATCTGCTTGGAGTCTCACCATTCTGGCAAGGTTCGGCTATCGGCTCGATCATAATTCTGGCGCTGCTGGTGGAGCGGTTTGTGAGCAGCCGGACTGGGAACTGAACGATTGATATCCTCCCCCTCCCGCCGGATCGCGCATAAGCGCGGCCGGCGGGTTTTTTCAGGGGATGCGAAGGATTATCGGCTTATTTCGAACGGGCAGCCTGCAACGCGGCGAGCAACGCGCTTCCGGGGGAAAATGGCATTTCCATATCCAACATCAAATGCATCGGCTCTACCGCAGATGCCTCAAGGAGGCGCAGCATGCGCTTTTGAACCTGGCGCGCGTGCACTGGCATGATCGCCGCAAGCGCAGCACGGTCATGCCGTCCAATTGCGGAAATGATGTCAGTGTGTTCGTTTAGATTGATATCGAACTGTCTGTCGAGAACGGAACCTTCCGCTTCCTCCATCCTGTAGATAAGTATCAATAGCCGCCTGACATGCCGATGCACGCTCTTGGCAAATTCGAAGAGGAGGGCGTTGCCGATCGAACTGTGGATCCGAAGGTGGAACTCCTCGTTGATCTGCGTGATCGCCAGATAGGCGTGCTTCCGGACCTCTTTCATGTAGCGATCCTGGATCGACTTTAAGTCTTCAACGAGCGTCGGGTCTTCGAAGCGGCAGAGCTGTGCGCAAATAGACTCCGCCGCCTGATACGCCACGATCACTTGGCTAATCTCTGGGAAGTCCAACTTGCGCACGAATGTGCCGCCTCTATTCGGGACGATGTAGACGAGCCCCTCAGCCAGCAGCCTATTGATCGCCTCGCGGGCTGGCGTGCGGCCGAGCTTGAAGTCCTTGATCAGAAGAGCTTCATCTATTCGGCTGCCTGGCTCGAGCGACATGTCGATGATGAGGGAGCGTATACGGTTTACGGCCTCGTCCGTCTGAGACGCCGGCTTCGGATCCGTGATCGTCCCGCCGCCGCCAGCTAAGCCGCGCTTGGCCGCGCTTGGCCGCTTCCCATTCTCTGATCCCGTAGCGATCTGTCTTCCGGCTCTGGCCATTCACGTGTCCTCCGAACTTCGATCTAGCACTTCATGGGTAGTGGCCAATAGCCCGCAGCTAAAGGGAGAAGTCGCTTGCTAAAAATATACGACACATATATGTAATGGCGTACCCGGCCTTCGCAATCAGCGGCTCCGGGATATCGGATTAATGAGAGCAGGTTCTGATGGTCAGCTCGCCGGGTCCTAGATCGCAACTAAATCCGGCAGTGGCTGCACGTCTCAGCATGAGATCAGGAGAGTACAAAGGGCCAACCGGACTACTTGCGCGCGGCTACGTCCAGGCTAACGTCGTCATCGTTCCGAAAGAATACGCGGGAGATTTCCTGCGGTTCTGCCACCTCAACCCAAAGCCTTGTCCTTTGCTTGCCGTGGGCGCGCCAGGCGATCCCACGCTGCCAAGTCTCGGCGATGATATCGACATACGGTCAGATCTGCCTGCCTATCGGGTTTTGGAGAATGGTCGCGAGGTCGGTATCGTCCACGACATATCCGACCGCTGGTCGGACGATTTGGTGACCATCGCCATCGGCTGCTCCTTCTCGTTCGAAGAAGCACTCGAAAATGCTGGCCTTGGCGTTCGGCACAACGAGCTCGGCCTCGTTAATCCGATGTACACAACGAACATCGTTGCCAAGCCGGCCGGCCCGTTCAGGGGCAATTATGTCGTGTCGATGCGTCCCTTCACGCCAGCCAATACTATTCGCGCGATTCAGGTAACCAGCCGGTTCCCCGGCGTTCACGGCGCGCCGCTCCATTTTGGGGATCCGACGCAGATCGGCATCAAAGATTTAGACGTCGTTGAATTTGGCGGTAACCGGGTGCCGATCCATGACGGAGAAGTGCCAGTGTTTTGGGCTTGCGGAGTGACGTCGCAGCTGGCGGTCGAAGGGGCGAAGCTGCCTTTCTGTATAACGCACAAGCCCGCGCACATGTTGATCGCGGACGTACGCAACGCCGAGATCGCGGTGCTCTGATGTTGGCGATCTATTCGTCACGTTGGATCTTCGCCGGACTTCGGGACCGAGGGATCTCGCTTCCGTCGGATATTCAGTCGCAGGGTGCCTACGACCTAGTCGTGGTCAATGAAAATATCGCCTACGCTAGCGGGCAACTGCCACGGCTAAACTCTTCGGGGGAGATCGTCACTGGGTCTCTTTCGACCGGGAGCGATCTCGCGGAGGCACAGAGTGCAGCGCGACTTTGCTTGTGCCGTGCGTTGCTTGCCTTGCATCAGGAGCTCGGCGACCTCTCACAGGTTAGGCGTCTGGTCTATATGCGCGGCTTCATCAAATCCACGCCCGACTTCGACCGCCATGGCGCCGTCATGGATGCGGCCTCCAAGCTTGCTTGCGACCTCTTTGGTGAGGCGGGCCGTCACGCGCGCTCGGCCTTGGGCGTCAGCAGCCTCCCCGGTAGCGGATTGGTGGAAATCGAACTGACGGCCGCGCTTCGCCGTCCGTTCTAGGTGGGCGGCTTTCTGACCGAAAATCTAAGAAACCTGAGAGATGGAATGAGTGATCCGATCGAGTTGATTGAGGGTATTATTACTCAACACGTCAAGCGCAACATCACGCGCCTGACGGACTTCGCCAAGGGAAATCTGGGGCGGGCCGCAGAATCCATAGCCAAGGCGGAGCGCCCTCACGTCGGGATCGTAACAGGGTTCTTCATCAAGCATGCCGAGCCTCCGTCGCCAGAGACCGATGGCCTCATTGGCATGGCGCACCTTGCCGCCGGACTTAAGGCGGCCGGCATTGAGGTCACCGTCATCACGGACGCGCCCTGCGCCAAGGCGGTTTGGGCCGTGGTGGATGCGCTTCCCTTGGCGGTAAACCTCGAAATCGTGGGTATCGACGAGAAGGCTGTCTTACGATTGCGCAAACGCCTTGCCGAGCAGGAAGTCCCGCTCACGCACCTGATCGCGATCGAGCGCGTTGCGCCTGGCCCCGACGGAAAACCGCACCGTGAGCATGGGTGGGACATGTCTCGCGAGACAGCGCCGTTGCACCTTCTCTTCGAGGATTCGACTTGGGAGAGGCCTTGGGTCACGATCGGCATTGGGGATGGCGGGAATGAGATCGGCATGGGCTCGCTTCCCCAAGACATCGTCGCCTCCGATATTCCAAATGGACACGTCATCGCGGCTCAGACGCCGAGCGATTTCCTCATTGTCGCGGGCGTTTCGAACTGGGGCGCCTATGGACTTCTTGCCAGTGTGGCGAAGTTGTTGCCGAATAGCTCCGAAGCGCTCCTGAAGCACTTTGACGGCCGGCACGAGCATCATTTTCTGCTCGCGGCAGTTCAGTTGGGACAGGCGGTCGATGACAGTCGAGTTGACCAACCCGGCAGGCCCCTCATGAGCGTCGATCGTATTCCGCTGGAGCGACATGCCGAAATCGTGGAGCAAATCCGGTCTCTGGCAACCCAGCCGGAACATTTTGGAGTACGGCAGTGACAACGCTGACCAAGAATTCATCGGGCGTATTTCCGATTGCACCTACGCCTTTCCATCCGGATGGTCGCGTGGACGTCGCGTCCATCGATAAGCTCATCGACGCTTATCTTGCGGCGGGCGCAACGGGTGTAACGGTCCTGGGCATCCTGGGCGAGGCCCCGAAGCTCGAACCGGACGAGTCATTGGATATCGTTCAGCGCTTTACGAAGGGGTTTGGCTCGCTCCCGGTAGTCGTCGGCGTTTCGGCGCCCGGTTTCGCTGCGATGCGATTGTTGACGCGCAAGGCTATGGATGCGGGTGCAGCAGGGGTCATGATCGCGCCGCTGCCGTCGCTTCGAACCGACGATCAGATCATCGGCTACTACCACCAGGCGATTGAGGCGATCGGGACGGATATACCGTTCGTAATCCAGGACTATCCGCTGACGCTCAGCGTTCAAATGGCCCCAAAGGTCATACGGCAGATCGTGCAAGCCCAACCTTCGTGCGTAATGCTGAAACACGAGGATTGGCCGGGCCTGGAAAAGATATCGACGTTGCGGGCCTACGAAGCTGAAGGTTCGATGCGCCGGGTTTCCATTCTGACTGGCAATGGCGGTCTTTTCCTGGATTTCGAAATGGAGCGTGGAGCGGACGGTGCGATGACCGGCTACGCGTTTCCCGAAATGCTTGCTGACGTGGTGCGGTTGCAAATGGAGGGTGAGCGCGATGCCGCGCACGATTTGTTCGATGCCCACCTTCCTCTGCTGCGCTACGAGCAGCAGCAGGGCGTTGGATTGGCCGTGAGGAAGTACGTCCTGGCAAAGCGCGGGATCATTGCCTGCGACGCTCAAAGAAAGCCCGGATCGGCTTTGTCCGAGAAAGCGCGCCAGGAAGTCGACTACGTCCTGAAAAGGGTGTCCCGCGTCGATCCGCGGGCATCCTTCCGGTCGGCATAAAGAACGGAGTTGAGAAAATGGACTTGGGCATTTCCGGCCGTGTCGCGCTGGTAACCGGCGCCGGCGGTGGGCTGGGCAGTGCAATCGCGCTCGAGCTCGCCCGTGCGGGCGTCAAGGTAGCGCTCGCGGACATAAACACTGAGACGCTTGACAAAGCCACCGCCGCGATCGCGGCGGTGGGCGGCACCGGAGTACCCGTCCTGTGGGATATCGGGGACCTGTCCAGACTGCAAACCAACATCTCAGCTATCGAAGACAAGCTCGGCGGCATTGATATTGTGATCAACAACACTGGCGGGCCGCCGCCAACGCCCGTCGCAGGGCAGGACGCGGCCTCTTGGACTAAGAACTTCCAAAGCATGGTGTTGTCGGTGATCGGGATAACCGATTGTGTTCTGCCGGGGATGATGGAGCGGAAATGGGGAAGGGTAATCACGAGCACGTCCTCGGGCGTCGTGGCGCCGATCCCCAATCTCGGGCTGTCGAACGCCCTGCGTATTGCCTTGGTCGGGTGGTCGAAGACGCTCGCTCGTGAGGTAGGCGGCAAAGGCATCACGGCTAACATCATCTTGCCCGGACGCATAGCGACGGACCGCATCCTCTTCCTGGACGAAGCCAAGGCCAAGCGTGAGGGACGTTCGGTTGAGGACGTTAGGTTGGAAAGCACTAGTAGCATCCCGCTGGGACGCTACGGCCGCCCAGCCGAATACGCCGATGTTGTCAGTTTCCTGGCAAGCGAGCGCGCCTCCTACATCACTGGCAGCGTGCTGCGCGTGGATGGCGGATTGATAGCCAGCATATGATGTCGTCGAGATCTAAATGCGCAAGGGAGTTACAGGGTGGCTAGTCGTCTTGCTTCCGAAGTTGACTACATTGTCGTGGGGGGCGGTTCGGCAGGATGCGTCGTGGCCTCGCGGCTGAGCGAAGACGCGTCAATCAGCGTTTGCATGCTCGAGTACGGTAGGCGCAATAACTCGGCTTTAGTGCGGTGGCCAGCCGGCTACGCCAAGCTACAGGGAGAAAAAAACCGCTACGAATGGATGACGGTTCCGCAGAAGCACTTGCAGAACCGACGTATCCCGACCCCGCAGGGCAAGCTTCTAGGCGGGGGGAGTTCCGTCAACTCAATGGTCTACATCAGGGGCAATCGCAACGACTATGACAACTGGGCGGAACTCGGCAACGATCGCTGGAGCTACGCCGATGTGCTGTCCTACTTCCGCAAGTCAGAGGACAATGAGCGTCTCGATGACGAATTCCATGGCGTGGGCGGCCCCCTCGGAGTCTCGGACCAGCGATCCCCCTGCGACTTGACGCGCATGTTCCTGCGAGCAGGCCAGGAATTGGGCTATCGCTTCAACCACGATTTCAACGGCACGCGCCAGGCAGGCGTTGGTTTTCTTCAGGTTACGCAACGGAATGTCAGGCGTTGCAGCGCCGCACATGCCTTCATCTATCCGGCCGAAAGCCGTCCCAATCTGAAGGTCATGACCGGAGTGCGCGTCACGCGCGTGCTCGTCGAAAATGGACGCGCAATTGCAGTCGAGTACGCGGTACCCGGCTCACGTGAGCCACAAGTGGTACGGGCGCGGCGCGAAGTCGTGGTGAGCGGGGGCGCTATCAACACGCCCAAGATCCTGCTTCTGTCTGGGATTGGCCCCGCTGATGAGATCGCAAGACACGGCCTGAAGCCTGTTCACGATCTCCCGGGCGTTGGGAAGAACCTCCAGGATCATCTTAGCGCCTTCACAGGAATGCGATTGAACAAGCCGATCAGCTACTCAGGGCAGGACAAGGGCCTGCGCGCCATCCGGCATGGGATCGAGTTCCTCATGTTCGGCACGGGCGCGATCACAAGCTGTGTCGTGGAGGGCGGGCTGTTCATGAGCACGACCGGAAACGACTTGTGGCCGGACACGCAGATGCATTTCATTCCAGCGGGACTGTCGATGCACAAAGAGATCGTCGGTCACGGCATAACCCTGGCGGCGGCCAACCTAAGGCCTCAGAGCCGCGGCGAGGTGGCGCTAGCATCCGGTGACTTCCGCGACGAGCCTCTCATTGATCCCAAGTTCCTCTCGGAGGAACCCGACCTAAGGAGGAACATCGACGGCATCAAGGCCGCGCGTGAGTTGTTACATACGCGCGCTTTTAGTTCCGTCTTCCAATCCGAGGAATCACCTGGCCCCGACATTCGCACAGACAAAGAGATCGGCAAATACGTGCGCGAGGTGGCCAAGACGGACTTCCACCCGGTCGGTACCTGTAAAATGGGAAGCGACAAAATGGCTGTGGTCGACCAGGACTTGAAAATGCATGGCCTCGAGGGCCTTCGCGTGATCGATGCATCTGTCATGCCGGCGATCATAAGCGGCAACACAAATGCGGCCTCGATCATGATCGGCGAGCGGGGCGCGGATGCCATCCTCGGACGACGGCTGTCGCCCGCAATTTCTGACCCACGGCCCGCTACTGTCGCGAGCTAGCGTTTCACCGAAGCTACGCGTCAATCCACGCGTGCCGTCCACTCAAGATAACGAATTACATGAAAAGACATTGGCAGAACTATATCGACGGCTCTTGGTGAGAAGGCTTGAAGGGGAGGTGATTGAGATCGACAACCCGGCCACGGGCCAGGTCTTCGCGACAATGCTCGTGGCAAGGCAGGCGACATTGACCTCGCTGTTGCGTCCGGCTTAGGCCTGAAAAGCTCTCCGCACTCATTCAAGGAGATAGGGGATGGGCGAAACGTCGCCCAATTCAAGATAGGCCCGCAGCCTCTCTTTCGCTTTGCGACTGGATGTGACTAGGTGCTCGACCAGACTATTGGTGGCGGTATTTTCGTCGCCCGAAGCTATGGCATTCATGATGTCGAGATGCTCGTTCATGAAGGCATCGACGGGCTTGGTGCCTCTTACGGCACGCTGGATGTGCTTACCCGCGACAAGCACGCATCGAGTGCGCTTCAGCGCCTCGACGATCTCACCGTTGGCACTGTATTGCAAAACGCCGACATGGAGATCCTCTTCGATCGCATCGAGCGCGGCTGGCTCGATATTGGGAAAGCTTGCGGTAGTGTCGGCGAGGCGTTTCTGCATGATGTCCAGGACGTCCCGCGGAATGCGCTTCATCGCCGTCCTGAGCGCCGCGGGCTCAAGCAGGATCCGCAGTTCGTAGAGGTCGTGAAAGCGGGCCTCATCAAGCGGATTGATCCGCCAGCGCGATTTCTCATCCTGGACGACTATGCCCGAATTGGACGCGTGGTTGAGTATGTCCCCGGCAACCGTTCGTCCAACGTTGTAATGTCTGGCGAGAGCAAGCTCGTTAATGCGCGCACTGCCGAAGACGGCTCGCAGGATGATCGTGCGCTCGAAGTCGTAGTAGAAGCCTTGCCAGGCGAATGTCTTGGGGTTGGGGCTTGGTTCCCTATCCAAGGCAAGCAATTCGGGCGTAATCTTCAGCCTGAGCGGGCCCCCGCCTTTGCCCGACAGGAAACCGCGCCCTTCGAACCTTCTCACCCGACCTTCACTTTCGAGCGTCGCAAGCGCCTGTTTCACAGGAGACCGACTCGAATCGAAGATAGCCGCAATCGGCCCTTCGAGAAGAACTGTGCCCTCAGGTAGACGCTTTCCCTCGATCGCCCTTCTCAAGATGTCGGCGATTGTTTCGTAGGCAAGGATGCGGGGCGTCATGTGTTCCTATGTCAGACTCAGGTCACGGCGCCAATCTGCCAAGGAACGAATTCGTTGTCACCATAATTGTAGCCCTCGCTCAGCGAGTGTTCTCCCGAGGCGATTGCAAGAATTTTCTCGAATATGCGGGTTCCAGCCGCCTCTATGCTGTCGCTACCATCGATGATTCCCCCGCAATTGATGTCCATGTCCTCGCTCATGCGGTGATACATTTCGCTGTTAGTGGCGACTTTGATGCATGGCGCGGGCTTAAACCCGGACACCGACCCGCGACCTGTGGTGAAGACGATGATGTTGCAGCCACCGGCGACTTGCCCGGTCACGGCGACCGGATCATAGCCGGGCGTGTCCATAAAGACGAAACCGCTCGCCGTTATCGGTTCGGCGTATTCGTAAACCTCCATGAGAGGCATGCTACCTCCTTTGGCTACGGCCCCGAGCGACTTCTCAAGAATGGTTGTCAGCCCGCCTTCCTTGTTGCCATGCGAGGGGTTGTTGTTCAGTTCGGCTCCGTTCTTGTCGGTATAGTCACGCCACCAGTTGATGCGCGCCATAAGCTTCTCTGCGATGATCGGCGTCGCCGCTCGCCTGGTCAGCAGGTGCTCGGCGCCGTAGATTTCGGGGGTTTCGCTCAGCACAGCCGTCCCTCCATGCTTGACGATCAAGTCCGCGGCATAGCCGAGAGCCGGATTGGCAGTTATCCCGGAGTAGCCGTCCGAGCCGCCGCATTGCAGGGCAACTTTGAGCCCGGACAAAGGTTGGGTCGTGCGCTTGGCACTATCGACCTCCGGTAAAAGCTCATCGATGATGCGAATTGCCTCGTCGATCGTCTTGCGCGTGCCGCCAAGTTTCTGGATCGTCATGGCTCTCAATCGAGGCCCCTCCTCAAGCTCGAAAGCCTTGACGAGGTGACCGATTTGATTGGTTTCGCATCCCAAGCCGATCATCAGGATGGCTGCGAAATTTGGGTTTTTGGCATATCCGCTCAAGACACGCCTAAGATACAGATAGCCTTCCGTGTTTGTTGGAATTGCGCATCCAGTTCCATGGGTTAAGGCAACAACGCCATCGATGTTCGAATATGGCCCAAAGCCCTCCATGCGATAGTGGTCTGCTACTGCGCGCGAGACAGTCGCAGAGCAGTTCACAGTCGTGATAATCCCAATGTAGTTGCGCGTGCCGACAAGGCCGCCTGGGCGCAGGAAGCCCTCGAAGGTGCGCCGCTCCGACTCTGGCAACAGAGGTGTCGGCCCGCCGTCGGCCGCGAACTCGTGAGCCACGGAGCTGTCCAGCATCGCAAGGTTGTGGAGGTGTATATGCTCCCCTGCACGGATGTCGCGGCTCGTTCTGCCAACGATTTGGCCGTACTTGAGTACTGGTTCTCCCTGTTTGATGTCGCGAACCGCGATCTTGTGACCGCCCATGATCTCATCGACAGTTCGAACTTCGCCGATGTGCTCGCCGGACGGGACCTTTCGCGTGGCGACAACCACGTTGTCCTTGGGGTGAAGCCGGATTGCCGGCGGTCCTTCTTGTGTCAGCTCGGACATTTGCGAAATTCCCTAAATGGCTATTGCCTGCAATAATCATTCGTGATAGCCGTCGGAAAGTCAAGAGCTGACTTGCGAAGCCAATTTACGTTCGTGTGAGAGGAGGAACCCCATGGCACGAAAACGCCCGTACTCGGGTCTATTTCCCGTGGCGCCGACCCCCTTTACCTCAACCGGGGAAATCGATGTCGATGGCCAGCGCCGTGTTCTCGATTGCATGATCGACCAGGGGGTCGACGGCATCTGCATTCTTGCAAATTACTCCGAGCAGTTCCTTCTGTCGGATGAGGAGCGGCGGCTGCTCACGGAACTTTCCCTTTCCCATGTGGCCGGCCGTGTCCCGGTGATGGTGACATGCAGTCATTTCAGCACCGAAATTGCGACTCATCGAGCCGCGCACGCGGCGCGGCACGGGGCCGGACTAATCATGCTGATGCCCCCCTATCATGGCGCGGGTATCCGGCTGGGCGAAGCGTCCATCTATGAGCACTTTGCCCGCGTCGCAGCTGCAGGCGATATCCCTGTCATGATTCAGGATGCCCCCCTCAGCGGCGTCACGCTCTCCGTAGAGCTTATGGCGCGAATTGCCGCGAGCCTCCCTCTAGTGCGCTATTTCAAGATCGAGGTCGCGAACACCGCTGCGAAGCTTCGACAGCTGATTGAAGTCGGCGGCGATGCGATCGAAGGACCGTTCGATGGCGAGGAGGCGATCACGTTAATGGCCGACCTCGACGCAGGCGCAACCGGCGCAATGTCGAGCGCGATGATTCCCGACCTCATCCGACCTGTCATCGAACATCACAAGGCAGGCTCACGGCAGGATGCGTCAGCTGCATATGCACGAATCCTGCCGCTCATCAATTACGAGAATCGTCAGTGCGGACTGCGTGCCGCAAAGACCGTGATGATGGAAGGTGGAGTTATCAAGTCCGATCACGTCCGCCACCCTCTCGAGCAGATTCATCCGGCTACGCGAGAGGGATTGCTTGAGCTTACCAGAGATCTCAACCCCGTCGCGCTTTCCTGGGGCAAGTGAGCTGGAGATGTCGACCGCGCTAGATGCAGCACCGTTTGAGATCGCTGGGAAGACTCGTGTCCTGGGAATTCTCGCGCATCCAACCGATCACGTTAAGGCTCCTCCAGGTATCAATCGCATTGCCAGAGAGCGCGCGAAGGACGCGGTCATGGTGCCTTTCAATGTCCCGCCGGATGGCCTTGGATCGGTCGTAAATGCGTTCAGGTCGATACTGACGTTCAACGGTTCGATCGTTACGGTTCCCCATAAGCAGGCAATCCTCGCCTTCTGTGATGAGGTGACGCCTCAGGCTCGTGCGGTCGGAGCGGCTAACGTGATCCGGCGGGAGCCGGATGGACGCATAGTAGGCGCGCAGCTTGATGGTATCGGCTTCATCCGAGGTCTTTACCATCAGGGCATCGAGCTTGAAGGTAGGAGCGTGCATCTGTCGGGCGCCGGAGGCGCGGCGAGTGCGATTGCTTTCGCGTTGGGCGAAGCCAAGGTCGCGCGCCTTACGCTCAACAACCGATCTCGCGACAAGCTCGTTGCTATCCGCGCAAAGCTCCAGGAGATGTTTCCGGCCGTCGACGTCGCGATCGGTACCATCGATCCCAGGGGGCACGACATTGTCGTCAACGGCACCACTCTCGGCATGCGGCCAGCTGATCCGCTCCCGATCGACGAAACTGGGCTTACGGCGGACATGGTCGTCGCCGAGGTCATCATGGAGCCGGAGATCACGCCGCTCCTGGCGTTCGCGCAGACAGTCGGCTGCAAGATCCATCTCGGCCGCCATATGCTCGACCACCAACTACAGCTGATGGCGGACTTCCTCGGCCTTTAGCTGTCAACCATTGCCAATATTCATCCTGATCAAGGAGGCACTAGCATGAACAACCTAGCAATCAATGGCGGCCCCCGTGTGATCGACGGTGTCCTGCCGAGCTTTCGCGATGCTTCCGGTCGCACCATGGGCCAGGAAGAAATCAATGCGCTGACGGAAGTCATCACATCCGGAAGGCTGTCGTTTCTGACTGGCCCCAAGACCGGGGAGTTTGAAAGAGCGTTTGCCGAAAAATATGGCGTCAAGCACGCTGTCGCGGTCGCCAATGGCACGGCGGCGCTCCATGCCGCCGTCACCTATCTGAACCCTGAGCCAGGCGATGAAATCATCTTGTCCCCCGTTACTGATGCCGGAACCGTTATTCCGGTGATTGCGCAGCTTGCAATCCCGGTATTCGCCGACGTTGATCACTTCACGCAGAACATTTCTCCTGCGTCGATCGAGAGGAACATCACGCAACGCACACGCGCGATCATAGTCACGCATGTTTACGGTCACGCCGCCGACATGGATGCCATCATGGCGATCGCCAAGAAGCACAATCTCTTCGTTATCGAGGACTGCGCCCAGGCGCACCTTGCCTACTACAAGGGTCGTCTGTGCGGCACGATCGGAGACATTGCCTGCTTCAGCTTCCAGCAGAGCAAGCATATGACGACTGGCGACGGCGGCATGGTAATCAGCAATGAGGACGGACGGTTTGGCAGAGGCCTCCGCCATTGCACTGACAAGGGCTGGCCGCGTGAGCGCGGTGGTCGCGACCATCTGTTTCTGGCGCCAAACTATCACATGACTGAATTGCAGGCCGCTGTCGGCCTTGAGCAGCTGAAGAAGCTCGAGCAATTCGTCGCCAACCGCATTTCCTCTGCCGACCGCCTTACCGAGCTTCTCGGCAACGCCGCCGTGACCCCGGTTCTCCCGATGTCCGATACTGTTGGCGTCTATTTCTTCTATTGCTTCCGCCTGGACCCGACGAAATTCGTCGTTCCGGTGACCGACATCATGAAGGCCCTTGTGGCTGAAGGGATTGACGGCTTCATCGGGTACCCTGGACAGATCCCTCTCTACAAATATCCGGTTGTCCGGGAACACAAAACGTTCGGGCAGTCAGGTCTGCCCTTCACGCTCGAAGGCGCCCGCAAGATCGACTATTCGTCGACCCTTTGCCCCGAAGCGGAATTGGCCTGCCGCGAGACCGTATGCATGTGGTGGTCCGACCGCATGGAAGAGAGGCACCTCCAGCAGATCGCTGCCGCCATCAGCAAAGTTGTCGCTGCCTATTCCAAATAGAGCGTCGCGGCATAAAGGGCAGCGACCTCATCGCTGACGAGTGGACCGGCTCGGAGGCTTCCGACAACATCAACCCGTCCGATAACAGTCACGTGGTCGGGCGTTATGCGCGCGCATCGGCGGCGGATGTCGCCGATGCAATAGCGGCTGCCAGGGCCGCATTTCCAGCGTGGTCGTGTTCGGGCATCCTGGAACTCCATGCCATTCTGAAAAAGGCCGGCGGCGAGATCATGGCGCGAAAGGATGAACTCGGGGCATTGCTGGCGCGCGAGGAGGGCAAGACGCTTCCCGAGGCGATCGGCGAGACGGTCCGAGCGTCCCAGATATTCGAATTCTTCGCAGGTGAGGCCCTTCGTCTCGCCGGCGAAGTTGATCCTTCTGTGCGGGCGAATGTCAACGTCGAAATAACCCGCGAGCCACTCGGCGTGATCGGTATCATTACGCCCTGGAATTTTCCCATCGCCATTCCGGCTTGGAAGATTGCCCCGGCGCTTTGCTATGGCAACATAATCGTGTTCAAGCCAGCAGATCTCGTTCCTGGCTGCGCCTGGGCAATCGTCGACATCCTCCATCGTGCCGGCCTGCCCAAGGGCGTTCTGAACCTCGTCATGGGCAAGGGCTCAATTGTCGGCCAGACCATGCTCGATAGCCCCAGCCTTGCCGGGATCACCTTCACAGGCTCGGTCGGCACGGGCAAGCGGGCCGCCCTTTCGTCAGTCCAGCACAATCGCAAGTACCAGCTCGAAATGGGTGGCAAGAACCCGATGGTCGTCCTCGACGATGCTGACCTCTCTATCGCCGTGGAAGCGGCCGCGAACTCAGCCTTCTTCTCAACCGGGCAACGCTGTACCGCTTCGTCTCGGCTGATCGTAACCGAAGGCATTCACGACAAATTCGTTGCGGCGCTCAAGCAGCGGCTGGAGACGATCGTTGTCGACAACGCGATGAAGCCGGGCACGCATATCGGTCCAGTGTTGTTGCCCCCGAATGATTGGACACGATCAGGTTCGGGTTTGATCCGCGATGAACTCGCGGGGTGAACGGTAGCGGAGCGCCCTTGTGCGGGTGAAGGCTGTTGTAATGCTCGATCCAGACGGGCAGGCTTTGCATCACGGTTCTGGCGTCCGGCAGCGGCGAGACGCGAACGTAGTCGCGCTTCATGGTCTTCACGAAGGCCTCGGCCATTCCGTTCGACTGCGGGCTCTGGACCGGCGTCGTCCTCGGCTCCAGCCCGATGTCGCGAGCCATCGCTTTGGTCTCATCGGTCGGGAAACGGCATCGACGGGTTGCTCGAGTTCACCGAGGTGAAGTCGACATTCATCAAACTCTGATCGCGACAACTCGTGTTGCCGCACACCAAAAATCAAGCCTCTAGCCCGTCTTATGCACGACGACCCGTCTGAGAGGCTGGCGGAGCCATTCCTGTCGCCGACATCTTGCGAGCCACACCCGCCATGACCGACGTACGTTGCTGCCGTTCTCATTTCTAGCCGTTGGACGCAAGAAGATCACAGCTGCGTTTGACGGCGGACGCATCACCTCGGATGGCGGCGTGATGCTGCTGGCCGCGGCCGGGCGGCGGCTGCACCTAGCTGCCAGGCTTGCCGCTGCGCGCGATATGGCAGGAAATCGGTGTGTCATCCCACCCATGGTGAGACCGTTTTGAAAACCAGCGGCGTCCAGCATTTGCCCGATGCGATATGCCACGAATTCTCCCGAACCCTTTGCACGCCGTCCGGGCAGGGGCTTTGCTCGCCTCGCGTCGTCGGTCAAATTCACCCGCTGCGACGGCGAATGTTACGCGTTAGCCATGCTGGCGGCCGGCCAAATCGACCTCTGCAAGAAAAAGCGAGGACAGCGGGACCGAGGCGATCCCGCCTGTGAGGCTGGTTCTGGGTGGCTGACGCGACAGCGGCGCCATGTATCTTCTGGTCTGGATGACCCGCTAAGAAACAGCCATCGGTGATGGGCTCCAGCGTCAGAGGATCAGCCCTGGCGTGTGCTCACAGGCTCATGAGTTGCTGCCACCTCGCGGCCGCGATGGCGATGCCGCGCTCGGCTGCCAACTTGCGGGCGGCAAGTCGACGTTCGCCTGGAAGGCGCGTCTGTCCGGCGTCGGCCATCGCTGCGACCAAATCCTCGATCCGCTGCGTGAACATCCTCAGTGAGCCATTTCCCTTGGTCGGGTCGATCAGGATAATGGTCTGGCCGGTATGAGCCGATTCCGCGCGGGGATGGGCCGAGCAGTCCACCTGATGGGAGAAGTTGCTGCCGGTCAACGCTCCGGCAAGGATGTCGATCATCGTGGCGATGGGCGAGCCCTTGTGCCCACCCGAAAGGCAGCAGCGCTCCATCATCCAGTATCGCCTGCGGGCTGCGGGTTGGCAGCCCTGAGGCGTCCAAGCCAATCCCCTCCGGAAGGAGCTTGTTTTCGCGCGCCGCGACCCCCACCTCGCCATGAGCCATTGCTGCTGTCGCCTGGTCAAAAAGCAGCACTTGTCCACATGCGGCATCGTCCGCAAGCAGCCCAAGCCGGTTCATGCCGGTGTCGAAATGGATTATCGAGGCAAGGGGGCGCCCCAACCGGCACGCTGCCTTGTGCCATTCCTCGATCTGGTTGCGGCTGTTAAGGACGGGCAGGAGGTTCGAATCGACGAATGCCTCCGTTTCCTCAGGCAGAAAGCCACCCAGCACACAGATCGTTGCCCCCTCGAGGACAGCCCGAAGCGCCACGCCATCATTGGCAGTTGCAACAAAAAAGGTCTTGGCGCCCGCCTGCCACAGCGCGAGCGGCACGCGATCATGCCATGCCCATACGCGTCGCCCTTCATCACGGCCGCGCAATCGGCTTCTCCCGCAGTGGCGCTCAAGCGCCTGTAGTTTTCTCGCACCGCTTCAAGATCGACGACCATCTCGGCCTGGTTGATCTGCCTGTGAAGTCCTGCTGCGGAGGGTAAGGGACGACTTCCGTTCATGATCGGCGCGCCCGTTCCTGCATAGTCATCTAGCAGGCTGTTGAAGAAGGATCACGTTTGGCCTTGAGGATAGCCTCGTCGCCGTTGTGATAGGCGAAGGTTATGTCGATCGAGCCGTCGTCGAGCAATTCTGCGGAACCGTCGCCGGTGACTTCGTCCATCTCATCGAAGCCAGCCCATGTGAAGAAGACCATTGAGGGCCCGTACCCGAGATCGAGGCCGGCTTGCAGGGCGCCAAAGGCGATCTCACCGTGGTTGTCGGCCCCAATGGTGATCGTGGCGGGTCCGCCGAGGTCGAGATAGCCGCGATCCCACAGGTCAGCTTCGATGATCCGCCAGCGGCCGATCAGTTGACAGCCGGCAGGTGCGATCATGTCGGCACCGCCAGCAGCTTCGGCAACCGCACCAGGTTGTAGGCGGCGGCAGCGAAGGTGAAGCCCCATCCGACGCGGCCGCGGCCGCGGAACTTGGTTTGGCCCTGGCCGGCGACCGTCTTGATCCATCCGAACGCCTCTTCAATGCGCTTGCGAATACGCTGACTGACAGCATAGCCGCTATGCCGGGTGGTGCGCCCGTCGATGGCCGAACTACGGCCGCTGGTGTTTTGCGCCACATGCGGCGTCACCTTCATCGAACGCAGTTCGTTGACGAAGTCCTCCGCATCGTAGGCCTTGTCGGCGCCGAGCGTGATCGCCTGCGGCCGGTCGGCACGGGGCTCGACCATGTGCAATGCCGCCACCCGCTCGGCATGTCCGTCGGCCAGCGTCAGGCAGGCATCGACCAGCAGGCCGTGGCGGTTCTCCATCAGCCCATGCCCCATGAAGCACAGCTTCGCCTCCTTGCCCCGCCCTTTGCGGTAGAGCCTTGCGTCGGGGTCGGTGGTCGAGGCGTGCGTCTCGTTCGATCGCCTCTCGCCGTGGAAGTCCGCTTCCGCATTGCGTCCGCCGGCGTCTGCCGGCGGCTCGCCATGACCACCGCTTGGGCCGTCCTTCGGCTTGACGCTCTTCATCGACGCCCAGGCCTCGATCAGCGTACCGTCGACCGAGAAGTGATCCGTCGACAGAAGCTTCTTCACCCTGGGTTGCGCCAGCACCGCCGCCAGGAACTTTGCAGCGATGTCGCCCTCCAGCAGCCGGTCACGGTTCTTGGAGAACACCGAATGATCCCAGGCCGCATCGTCGACGCCGATGCCCACAAACCAGCGGAACAGAAGGTCGTATTCCAGCCGCTCCATCAACAGCCGCTCCGAGCGGATCGAATAGAACGCCTGCAAAAGCATCGCCCGCAGCAGCTTCTCCGGCGGGATCGACGGCCGCCCGATCGGCGAGTACAGCGCCGCAAACTCCCGCTCCAACGTCGAAAGCGCCTCATTCACAATCGCCCGAATACGGCGCAACGGATGATTGCGCCGAACCCGCGCCTCAAGGTCCACGTAGCTAAACAGTTCGCCAGTTCGATCGTCGCCGCCCCGCACGATTCACTCCCACTTCTTCGTGGTCAGAGTGAATCACGAACCTGAGACTGTCGCGAGCCCTTTTTCAACAGCCTGCTAGTAATACCGCGACTCTCTGATAATGCGAAGAAGTCGGTTGACGTTGTTTTGCTGGAGGATTCTTCTGTCGGCATGATTGCAGGTGGTTTTCTTGGCGCGGAAGGGCGGTCGTATCTGCAGGCGGTGGTGCGTCGGCCAAGCGAGAAGCATGGTGTTGCGCGTCGCGCCAACGCCATCCTGCTGCTCGACGACGGCTGGAGCTGCGAGGACGTCGCGCGGGCGCTTTATCTGGACGACGACACGGTGCGCGGCTGGCACGCGGCCTTTGCCAGCGGCGGAACGCAGGCGTTGCGGCGCTTCGGCTGGAAAGGCAGCCGAAGCAAGCTGTCGCCCAGCCAGAAAGCGGAACTGGTCGAGACGTTGTCGGGCCGGCTCTTTGCGAGCACGGCGGCGGTGATGGCGCATATCGAGAAGTGTCACGGGATCGTCTATTCCAAACCCGGAACGATCAAGCTGCTGCACCGATTGGGCTTCGATTACCGCAAGCCCAAGGGCTTGCCGGCCAAGGCCGACGCGGCGGCGCAGGAAGCCTTCGTGGCCGCCTACGAGAAACTGCTCAATGGGCTGCTGCCCGACGAGGTCGTCTATTTCAGCGATGCCGTGCATCCCGAGTACCAGAGCCGGCCGGCGCATGGCTGGGTGCGGCGCGGCGACCGTCCCGCCGTCCGCAAGGGCAAGGGCCGCGAGCGCATGAACCTGATGGGCGCGCTCAATCTGGAGACCTTCGACCTGCAACTGGTCGAGACCCTGAAGATGTCGACGCAGACCACCATCGATCTGCTGGCCAGGCTGAAGCGGCACAATCCAGACAAGCGCCTGATCCACGTCGTGCTCGACCGGGCGCCGGTGCACCGCGGCGAGGCCGTCAGGGACTGGCTGGCCAGGCCGGGGCGCCGCATCAGGCTGCATTTCCTGCCCGCCTACGCTCCCAACCTCAACGCCGTCGAGCGGTTGTGGAAGGTCATGCACGAGCACGTCACCCACAACCGCTACTATGACAATTTCCGAACCTTCGCCGAAGCCATCATGCGCTTCTTCAAATCCACCCTGCCCAAAAACTGGAAATCCATCCGAGACACCGTCAACGACAACTTCCACATCGTTCGACGCGAACAGTTTCGGCTTATCGGGTAGACCAGGTAAAACGTTTACATTATTTAACTCAATGGGAATTCTGTCTTTTTTGAGCTGCTCAAAAGTTTATCAGCCACTGCAATCCCCGCAAAAGGCAGGTCCGCGGGCGAGCGCCGTAAGCCCGGCCAAGGCGATCGGGGGATATTAAACGCCTCCGATCAAGTCCCTTGATTAATTTTATCCAATATACATTATTGGTGCGGAGAAGACTAAGTTGCCCCATTTCACGGGCTACGTCGGAGAATCAAGGTGCCAAGAAAAATTCGTGTTCTTCAGTTTGGCAGCGGAAGGATGGCAACGTACTTGATGCGATATGTCATCGACAAAGAAGCCGAATTAGTCGCCGTATTCGACCGAAATGCGCGCAATATTGGAGTGGATATCGGCACGCGGATCGGGAAGGGAGATCTTGGATTGGCCGTGAGGTCTTCCGATGGCATAGAGGAATTCCTTAAGACTAACCGACCGGATATCTGCATTGTCGCTACCCGCAGTCTATTGCGAGACGTGAAAGACATTCTGTTGTTGTGCGCGAGGTATGGGGTGAATGTCGTAACGCTTTGCGACGAGGCGCTTTACCCCTGGAACTCGTCACCGACACTTGCGCAGGAGATCGACGAGGCGGCGAAGAAAGGAAACTGCACTATTACAGGCTCTGGCTTTCCCGAGCTATGTTGGGCCCACCTTGTCACGACTGTTGCGGGCGGGGCAAACAGAATTGTTCGAATCGCTGGAACGTCAACCTACAACGCTGACGACTTCGGTATTGCTTTGGCGGAGCATCACGGGGTCGGATTAGCTCCAGAAGCATTCGAAAAAGAAATTGCAGCGGTTGATAAGGTTTCAAACGAGGAGCGCACCCGATTGATCATGGCAGGCCTTTTCAACCCGGTTCCTACGTGGAACGCGAATGGCTGGCTGTGCTCAAAAATGGGGCTCTCCATCACGAGCCAAATCCAGCGGTGTATTCCAGTCTTTCATTTTGAACCCGTCTTTTCAAAGACGCTTGGTCGGGAAATCACCCCGGGCAATGCCATTGGAATGAGCGCGCGAACCACTACGGAAACAGCAGAAGGGATCACATTCGAAACGGAAGGTGTTGGCAAAATATACCTGCCTGGCGAAAGTGATCAGAACTTTTGGGAGTTGCAAGGCGAACCGAATATTAAGATCGACATCCCGAACGCAATGACGAAAGAGATGGTCTGTTCGATCGTTGTCAATCGCTTGCCGGATGTAATCGCGGCCAAACCGGGCTTTGTGACCACAGATAACTTTGGTCCACCGATGTATAGGTCCAGGCCACTACTGATTGAGGGAGTGACTGCAAAGTAGCGGGAATCGGCCGGGTTAACCACAAATCTCTGCCATCCTGCCGAGCGTCGCCTTCGCTTCTAAAGGGTTCTCAAATGGACGCTTGCCACGTTGCGCCCGATCGCGGCCCGGTCCCATTTGCTATGGCCGGGGAGGAACCGAGTCGACGGTGACGGACGCAAACCTCGTGCTTGGCCGCATCAATCCCGACAACTTTCTGGGTGGCACAGTCGCGCTCGACGTCGATGGCGCGCGCGCCGGCGTCAAGCGCTTGGCGGAGCGGGTCGAACGTCTTTGTGGCAGGAGAGATTGAGCTTGGGTCATGGCGACGAGATCGTCATCGCCGATGGCAGTTTCCCCGCTCAAACTCTCGCAGTGCGGCTGATCCGTATGGAGGCGGTAGATCTGCAGCGCATGCTTAAGGTAGTCCTCTCCGTTATGAATGTCGACGATTCCGAACCCGATCCGGTGGTCGGCATGGAAGTGATCGATGAACCCGACACAATCATGCCCGCACACACCCCCATCCAGAAGGAACTCGACGCCTTTCACGGCAGAAAGGTCGCGCTGAAGCGTATCGAGAGGTTTGCGTTCTATGAGCGAGCAAAGAAAGCCTTTGCAGTGATAGCAACCGGCGAAACGTTGTTCTACAGCAATGTCATCATTCGAACGGGCACGGTGAACCTTGGGGGGAATTAGAATAACGGCGAGTAGGGCAGGCGGAAGAGGCTCAGCGAGTCAGACGAAGAAAAACTCCTCGACACGCTGCTTTGCCTTGAGCAGCACAGGCAATATCTCGCGCTGCATCTCCGTGACCGAAAACCGTGCCGACTGGGTGGAGACGTTGATCGCCGCCACGGTGCGCCCGGTGAGGTCGCCGATCGGCACGGCGATCGAGCGCAGGCCAAGCTCCAGCTCTTCGTCGACAATGGCAAAGCCGTCGGCTTCTGCCTTGTAAATGGACTTGGCCAGCAAGCCCCGCTTGACGATCGTCTTCGGTGTCCTGCGCTCGATCCTTGCCTGATCGAGGAAGGCATCCAGTGCATCCGGCGCCATGCCGGCTAGCAGGACGCGCCCCATGGACGTGCAGTAGGCCGGCAACCTTGTACCGACATCAAGCGACACGCTAAGGATGCGGCGGCCAGGAATGCGGGCAACGTAGACGACGTCCTCGCCTGACAGTACGGCCGCGTTGCAGGCTTCGTCGAACCGCCCCGCCACCTCGCGCATGATGGGCGCAGCGAACGTCCACAGCGAAGCGCCGCCAAGCCATGTCCGGGCAACAGTCAAGAGGCGTGGCGACAGGGAAAAAAGCCGGCCGGACTGCGTCGCATAGCCTGTGGCGGTCAGAGTCAGCAGGAACCGGCGGGCGCCAGCGCGGGTCAACCCCGCCCCTTCAGCCATTTCGGTCAGCGTCATGCCAGCGGGATGCCGGGCCAGTATCTCCATGACCACCAGCCCGCGTTCGAGCGAGCCGACATGGTCACGCGAAACGCTTTCTTCTTCCATCTGGCCTCCGCAAACAACTGCCGCATCGGGATTGACTCGATGCGGCCATCCGACATAAAAGTATCTCATAGTAAACATATGTTCGCAATACGAACTTTTTGAGTCCGGAGTTCCTGCGATGGTCAAGTTTCTGCCGCTCAAACAGGCTGTGGCCGAGAACCTGCATGATGGCGACACAGTTGCCTTCGAGGGCTTTACCCATCTGATCCCGACGGCCGCGGCGCATGAAGCCATCCGCCAGGGCTTCCGCGATCTGACGCTGATCCGCATGACGCCCGACCTGATCTACGACCAGATGATCGGCATGGGCATGGCCAGGAAAATCATCTTCTCCTATGTCGGCAATCCCGGTGTCGGGCTGCTCAGGCGCGCCCGCGACGCTATCGAGAACGGCTTTCCGCGGGCCATAGAGGTCGAGGAACATAGCCACGCCGGCATGGCCAATGCCTATGAAGCCGGTGCGGCTGGCTTGCCTTGCGCTGTCTTCCGTGGCTATCGCGGCGCAGGTCTTGCTTCGGTCAATCAGAACATCAGATCGGTCACCTGCCCCTTCACCGGCGAAGTGCTCGCTGCCGTTCCGGCCATCCGCCCCGACGTCACCTTTATCCATGCGCAGAAGGCCGACCGCAAAGGTAATGTGCTGATCGAAGGCATCATCGGCATCCAGAAGGAAGCTGCCCTAGCGGCAAAGCGCGCCGTGGTGACGGTCGAGGAAGTGGTCGACAGCTTCGACGATCTTCACCCGAACCTCACCGTGTTGCCAAACTGGACGATTGCCGCCATATCGGTCGTTCCAGGCGGTTCGCATCCGTCCTACGCGCATGGCTACTATGTCCGCGACAACGCCGCCTATCTCGAATGGGATGAGATCGCCGCGGACCGCGAGCGCTTCCAGGCGTGGATGCAGGCAAACGTCCTCGAAAGCACGGCGGATGACTTTGCCGCCCGCGTCGAGCATCTGAGGAAAGCGGCATGAGCGGCAGTCTGGGTTTCACCCCCAACGAGATGATGACGATTGCCGCCAGCCGGGCGCTGAAGAACGACGATGTCTGCTTCGTCGGCATCGGCGCGCCGTCGGCCGCCTGCAACGTCGCGCGGCTTACGCACGCACCCGACATCACGCTGATCTACGAGAGCGGCACCATCGGCACCGCGCCCGACGTGCTGCCGCTGTCGATCGGCGATGGCGAACTCTGTGAAACCGCCGTCACCACCGTCGCGGTGCCGGAGATGTTCCGCTACTGGCTGCAGGGCGGCCGCATCTCGATCGGCTTCCTCGGTGCGGCCCAACTGGACAAGTTCGGCAACATCAACACGACGGCGATCGGTGACTATGCCCATCCGAAGACCAGGCTACCGGGCGGCGGCGGCGCGCCAGAGATCGCCACCTCGTCGAGAAAGATCTACATCACCATGGCGCAGTCTAAACGCGGCATGGTCGAGACAATCGACTTCTTCACCTCATTCGGCCATGGCGAAGGCGGCGATCATCGCAAGCGCCTCGGCATCGAGACCGCGGGCCCGACGCTTTTGGTCACCGACCTCGCCATCTGGAAGCCGGACCCGGTGACCAAGGAGTTCACTGTCGTGTCGCTGCATCCCGGCGTCAGCCGTGAACAGGTGCAGGCGACCTGTGGCTGGACGGTCAAGTTCGCAGCGGCACTTGACGAGACGCCGGCGCCGACGGAACTCGAATTGAAGACTTTGCGCGACCTGCAGGCCCGCACCAAGGCAGCGCATGAGGGAACCGCCAAAGGGAAGGCTGCATAGATGGCCGAGGCCTATATCTGCGACTACATCCGCACCCCGATCGGCCGCTTCGGCGGCGCGCTGTCATCTGTGCGTGCCGACGACCTCGGCGCGATACCCCTGAAAGCCCTGGTCGAACGGAATTCCGGTGTCGACTGGGCTGATGTCGACGACGTCGTCTATGGCTGCGCCAACCAGGCCGGTGAGGACAACCGCAACGTGGCGCGCATGGCGCTGCTGCTAGCCGGCCTGCCCCAGGACATTTCCGGCTCGACCGTCAACCGCCTCTGCGGCTCCGGCATGGATGCCGTCACGATAGCGGCGCGCGCCATCAAGGCCGGTGACGCCGAGTTGATGATTGCCGGCGGCGTGGAATCGATGAGCCGGGCGCCCTTCGTCATGCCGAAAGCCGATACGGCCTTTTCGCGCAATGCCGAGATTTACGACACCACCATCGGTTGGCGCTTCATCAATCCGCTGATGAAGAAGCAATATGGCGTCGATTCCATGCCCGAGACCGGTGAGAACGTCGCCGAGGATTTTTCGGTGTCGCGCGCCCACCAGGACGCCTTCGCCGTGCGCAGCCAGGACAAGGCTGTGGCCGCTCAGGCCAATGGCCGGCTGGCGAAGGAGATCACTTCGGTGACGATCCCACAGCGCAAGGGCGATCCTCTGCTTGTGTCGAAGGATGAACACCCGCGCACGGGCACGACGATCGAAGCGCTGGCCAAGCTACCGACGCCGTTCCGGCAAGGTGGCACGGTGACGGCCGGCAATGCGTCCGGCGTCAATGACGGCGCTGCAGCCCTCATCATCGCCTCGGAAGCCGCTGCGAAGAAATACGGCCTGGAGCCGATCGCTCGCATCCTCGGCGGTGCCGCCGCCGGCGTCGCGCCGCGCATCATGGGCATCGGCCCTGCGCCGGCGACGCGAAAACTATGCGCGCGCCTCGGCCTGACGCCGAAGCAGTTCGACGTGATCGAACTCAACGAAGCCTTCGCCTCCCAAGGCATCGCCGTGCTCCGCCAACTCGGCATCGCCGAGGACGCGGAGCACGTCAATCCGAATGGCGGCGCCATCGCGCTTGGCCATCCGCTCGGCATGTCGGGCGCCCGCATCACCGGCACGGCGGCACTCGAGCTTCGCGAGCGCGGCCGCAACTATGCCTTGGCCACTATGTGCATCGGCGTTGGCCAGGGGATAGCCATCGCCCTTGAACGGGTTTGACAGTTCCCGCCGGTCAGTAGGGAAGGCCGACATAGTTCTCGGCCAGCGCCGTCGATGCCGCTTGCGAATGCACGAGATAGTCGAGCTCGGCCTCCTCTGCCATTACAGTCTCCATTTTCCCACAAACCGATTGACAAACCAGCGCAGGGGCAACTGTTGTATATGTCTGGCTTTGAACTGCTATTGGATTTGCATATGACTTTCGATTTCGGCTTCGAGCTCGGCCATCGCTTCCCCCCTGCCATGAGATCGGTGATTTCTTCACGTGACTTCTCGCCTCGACGGAAGTCTGCGGCCTTCGCACCTCGGATCAGGACGGCAAAGTGGTCCCCTACCGTTAGCGCATGAACCACGTTGTGGGTGATGAAGATAACCGCAAGGCCACGCTTTCTGGCCTGGAGCACAATCCGCAGCACGTGGGCAGCTTCCTTCACCCCAAGTGCGGCCGTGGGTTCGTCCAGTATGAGAACACGCGCACCGAAGTGGACCGCGCGAGCGATCGCTAAGGACTGGCGTCCCCCCCAGACAGTCCCCCTACCAGGCGGTCGCCATCATCGATTCGAGTGATCCCGAACTCTCTGACGGCTCGCACTGCGATCTCGTTTGCCGTCTTCCGATCGTAGACCTTGAATGGACCGAAACGTCTAGTGGGTTCGACACCTACGAAGAAGGATCGACCGATGCTCATCAGTGGAAACGTTCCACCAAACTGGTGCACCGTTGCGATACCCTTCTCGCTCGCTTGCCTAGGGCTCTTGAAGGCGATCGCTGCCCCATCCATCTCGACTACGGCTGGTTCCGCGACTTTGCGCGGCGCTTTCTGTTCCAGACTATCCACGATGTGGCGCTGATGCTGGATCGCGTGCGAGCCGGGCGCGAGGCCAGTCCCACGGCTGGCGTGATCGACAGCCAGTCGGTCAAAGCTCCGCAAGCTAAACAAGGTGTTACGACGCCGGCAAGAAGATTGTCGACCGTAAGCGACACATTGCTACCGATACGGATGGGCGGCTCCTGATGGTCAACCTTACCACCGCCGATATCTCCGACAGTGCCGGCGCTCAGGCGATCGTGGGTGCCGCCGGCTCGTCGAGCGGACCTACGGCTGGATGACAAGATGGCGTGCCTCGTGCGCGACTACGAGCAACGCATCGAAGTCTCGCAAGCCATGATCCTTGTCGCAGTGGGCGGCAATCTCATCCGCCGAAACGCTCATTCGAGAATTTCAAAACGGACTCTCTGCACCTCGGCAGTCATGGCTATGTAGAGGATCGAGCAGACAGGCGTCGGAACTCGGTTGGAGAAACGCCAGCATTGGTCGTAAAAAACCGGGTAAAATAGGCGGAGTCATCGTAGCCAAGCCGGTAGGATATTTCTTTAACGCTTAGATTTGTATTTGACAGGTAGGACCGTGATTGCTCCATAATCCTCTACTTTACGTTTGCGTACACGCTCTTTCCAGTTGATGAAACCGAGATTTTGTTTAGATTTGATGCGGAAACTTTAAGGCGATCAGCATAAAATTGAACATCTTTGTGAGTCTTATAGTACTTGTCGATAAGGTAATATAACTGCTTCACTTTGTCGAATTCGTTGATCTCTCCATCGTCGATAAACCATGTTCCGTACAGGCTCGGCCGGACCAGTCCTTGCTCGATGCGCTGATGAGCGCAGGGATCGAGATGATCTACGACTGTCAACGTGGCGAATGCGGGCTTTGCGCGGTCAAAATTCTTCAACTGGAGGAGGGAACAACGGTCGACCACTGTCTTCAGCGATCGAGAAAAACACGAAAACCAATACATGTGCAGTTGCGTCTCGCGATTGACCACCGGTCTCACCGTGATCGATATCGGCTATCGCTGACAAGGGAGAAATAGTCACTGCATCGGTTGAGGCTGGTTTAGACGACGTCGCCTCTTAATCGAAAGTGATCGGGCCGGTCAGGTCGCTGCCTCCGCAGGCCCATGGCCTGGCCAATGCAGAAATGTCCAAGGATTAATTAGATTTTTCTATTGTCTCCGATGATCGACTGTCGCTACCGTCCACTCGTCATTAGAACTTCGAAACGCTTGAGCGACGACGCTCAGTCCAGTTTCGCTCTCCTCAATGCCATGGTCGCTGGAAGCGGGGACCGGGAAGTGGCAAGAGGACACCATATGGGTAGGACAATGGACGCGGCTCTGGAAGAAGATGTTTATGATGCGGTAATTATCGGCTCTGGGCCGTCGGGGGCGATAACCGCACATACACTCGCTATGGCAGGTTTCAGGGTCATTTGTCTGGAGCAGGGAGACTACGCGCTTTCGTCGGATTATGCCGCCAACCACGACATGTGGGAACTCGTTGCCCGGGGTCATTGGCAGGCTGAACCAAATCGCCGGGGAAATCCGGCTGACTATCCTTTGAACGTCTCCGATACCGATCTTGCGCCATCGATGTACAATGCGGTTGGCGGTTCCACCATCCACTATAGCGCTCTCTGGTCTCGGCTTGCACCGTCGGATTTTCGCGTTCGTACTCTTGATGGCGTCGCCGACGATTGGCCGATTAGCTATGACAAGCTTGCTCCATTCTACGACGAGGTCGACGATTTTATCGGTGTGTCCGGCGTGGAAGGCGACACGGCTTATCCCGAAGGACTTTCGCCTAAGTTGCCCCCGATGCCCCTCGGCAAGCTTGGCTTGAAAGCCGCAGAGGCAATGAACGAGTTGGGCTGGCATTGGTGGCCACACGCAAATGCGATCCCCAGCCAAAAGATTGGCTCGCTTGCAGCATGCGCGCGTTGGGGCACCTGCATACAAGGGTGTCCCGAAGGTGCCAAAGCGTCGTTCGACATGGCATATTGGCCCGCGGCCATCAAAGCTGACGCTAAGTTGGTCACCGGTGCTCGTGTTTCCAGGATTACGACAAATGAGAGCGGTGCTGCGACGGGTGCTGCGTGGATCAGCAAGGGAACGCAGTATCACACCCGGGCCAAACAGGTCGTTGTTTGCGCCAATGGCATCGGCACGCCAAGGCTGCTTCTGCTTTCGGCGAGCGAGCAGCATCCTCATGGGCTGGCCAATTCATCCGGACTGGTGGGCAAAAACCTGATGCTGCACCCGAATTGTACCGTTATCGGCTACTATGACGAGGATCTGGAATCCTGGCGCGGTCCTGTCGGGTCCGTCATCAGTTCAATGCAGTTCTTTGAAACTGATCGTTCTCGCGGCTTCGTGCGTGGTCCGAAATTGCATGCCTGTCCAACGCCTGGGCTGCTGTTCAATGGTATCGACCCCCACAGGCTTTTGCCATTCGATGCGCTTTGGGGTGCGAACTTCCATCACGTCATTCGGGATGCACGGAACGCGATCTTCTGGGGGGCAAATATCGACGACCTGCCAGAAGAAAGCAATCGGGTTACCCTGGATCCCGATCTTTGCGATGGTGATGGTATTCCCGCACCAAAAATCAGCTATCGGTACAGCGAAAATACGTTGAAGATGCGCAGCTACGTCATGGGGAAGCTTGTTGAAATTCATAAGGTGGCAGGGGCAAAGAAGCTTGTTGAGATCGTTGACTTGAAAGGCGAGCCCGGGCACCTGCTCGGAACCGGCAGGATGGGTCAAGATGCCAAGACCTCCGTGGTTGACGAATATGGCCGAGCTCATGACGTCCCCAATCTGGTCATCTCCGACGGGAGCATATTCGTGACCGGCGGCGCCGCGAACCCGACCAGCACGATTGCGGCGCTCGCGCTACGCAACGCAAAACAGCTTATCGCGACTTTAAACGAGGCAAATTGACGATGGTTACTGTTCAGCAAGCCCACACAAATGAGCGCCTTTCCGTTTCCATGCCCCGGCAGGCTCCTCCTCGCAACTTCACCGACAGGGAAATGCAAACGCTGCGGGTTGTTGCCGACACTTTGATACCGGCCGCCAACGGAAATCCGTCCGGTAGCGGCCTCGCAAAGTTCGAAAGTCTCGTTACCCGCGCGGCGGCAATCCTCGACAAACACTTCGCCACACTGACGGCAATCCTCGGCGAGCTGTCGGCGATCCCTTCGGAACAGATGTGGGACCGGCTTCGTGAATTGGAGGCGCAGGACAACGAGACCTTTTATCTCCTCTCCACGTTGCTCGCAGGTGCTTATTTATATTCCGATGAGATGAAAGCCGAACTGCAATACCCCGCACCACATCGAAACCCTCCTGGTCTTTTCGATGCCGCAGACGAACTCTCAACCGGTATTCTAGACCCAGTGATCGAACGGGGGCCAATCTTCGTTCGCGTCGATTGAGGCGAAAAAGTAGGACATGGGCCCGCGCCGTATCGAGCGCCTCATAGAACCCAGTTCATCACGTCATTGTTGAAGAGCACTGCACCATCTTGAATGGCTAGAGGATCTTCTGATGTCCATTGCGGGCCTAATCGATCCGTCGATGCAATCGGTTATTTGGAGCAAGACCCTCGCCGAGCCGATCATCCGCTTCCCCACATTGGAAGAAGACCAAATTGCCGACGTTTTGGTGATTGGAGGTGGGTTTTGTGGTCTGAACGCCGCAATCCATGCAGCACGCCATGGTGCCAGCGTTGTTCTTGTCGATGCGCGAACTGTGGGCGCGGGTGCATCCGGAAGAAACGGCGGCAATAGCATCCCACATTTCCCGGGGACGATGACACCTTCAGACGTTGCGTCGATCCTCGGTGCGAAGAAAGCGCAGGCTCTTTGCGAACTGGTCGTAGCAGGCTCGGACATGGTTTTCCGGCAAGCGGCTGAATTTCAAATCAACTGCTCGTCTGCGCAAAATGGCTGGATGCAGCCGGCGCACTCACAACACTCACTGCCAAAGGTTCGGCGCGCCTATGAAGAATGGAAGGCTTTCGGAGCGCCGGTCGAGTGGCACTCCGCTGCTGATACCCACGACCTCCTTGGCGCCGTTGGCTACGTCGGTGGCTGGTCGAACCCGACCGGCGGCTCTGTCAACCCCTACGGCTTGGCGCTGGGGCTTGCACGGGTAGCGGTGAAGGCGGGTGTTCGTATTTTTGAGAATACGCCAATGCAAAGGATCGAACAAACGACTACCCTGCCGGTCGCGGTTTGCGGCGAACTACGGGTGAAAGCGAGCATCATCCTTATCGCCACCGGCGGCTACACTGAGGATGTCTTTAAAGAAGTACAGCGCTCTGCAATCCCTGTTAATCTTTATCAGGTTGCAACCAAGCCGCTGCGCAAAGAGCTTCGGGCATCTATCTTGAAAACCCAGATGTGCTTTTCAGATCGCCGTAAGTCTGGCGGATTCGGCAGGCTAGATGCCGAGGGCCGGTTAATCACGGGAGGGGCTGTGTTCGCACTTGGCAACAGCAGACGCTACGGTGAAAGTCACGCTCGCACCCGACTGAAACTCCTCTACCCGCAGTTATCGGAGCAAGACGTCGCCCTGGAGGCCTACTGGGAAGGGTTTTGCGCGATGTCTGAATCACACCTCCCCCATGTCTTGCGGCTTGGAGCCAACGTGTTCTCGCTCGTCGGGTTTTCGACCCGCGGTCTCAATCTAGCTCAAAACCTCGGTCGGCTTCTGGGTGAGTTCGCAGCTGGGAAAGCAGCGTTGGAGGACGTACCGGTGGCACTTGTGGA
The DNA here is from genome assembly GCF_037179585.1 of Mesorhizobium argentiipisi (SeqCode). Classification (NCBI taxonomy): domain Bacteria; kingdom Pseudomonadati; phylum Pseudomonadota; class Alphaproteobacteria; order Hyphomicrobiales; family Phyllobacteriaceae; genus Mesorhizobium; species Mesorhizobium argentiipisi (SeqCode). The sequence continues at coordinate 28,431 of NZ_JAPYKO010000005.1, read as the reverse complement.
GCGTAGGCGAGATATTGCTTACTGGCCCATCAAATCCTGCGCCGCGCGTTACATTTTCCCATGGTTTCAGGCACAAGACCGCTTAGGTCTATCGTAGGATCTCGCCTGGTCTTCGCTCGAGGAGACGCCTTAGAACCCGCCGTTGAACGTTGAAATCACGTTGTGCCGGCTGAATTGAGCAGTGACTACGGGCGGATCGGCATTCTTGTTAACAGCACTGGCATCGTCACATATTGGCCGGTCGCCGAATGCAGTGACGAGGAATGGCAGCGCGTCCTCTCTGAAAATCGAAAGGCCCGGGGAAGCACAGCAGGCCTGGTTAGCTCACTGCGGCAGCTCGGGACACAAACCAAGCTCCAGGATTTTCGCCACCAGACGCGCAGCATGCATACGCCCGCTGTCAGCTACAAGCCCCATCGTCTTTCCTGCCGAGATCATCGCCGACACGATCTGGCTGTAATTTCGGCTCCCGCTGAGCCGACGGAATGCCGCAGGAACCCGGCATGTTAGCTTCCTCCGAGACCATCTGCCGTTTGGGTAAGAAGATTCGGGGGTCGACCTGTGGTTGACGCGACAGAAGCACTTAGTCCAATGTTTTGTTGGATTTTACCATTGTCTGATAGCAGGTTGCATGGTTACCTTGATCAGGCTGCGGTGACCCAAGCTTCCGGGACGGCCAGTACACATGGAGCAACGGAATATAGCCGCGATAGCGGTGCTGCATTTCGGATGGTAGCCGCAGAAGACGGCGCCACCTGGCTCGCACAGGAATGTCACGACAGTCATAAACCATACGGGAACAATGGTGGAGGCATACATGTCTAACGGTATCAATCATTGGGAAATGAGCCGCCGAACGGCCTTGAAGGCTGCTGCTGCGCTGTTCGCCGCCTATAATCTCAGTTCGTCTGGAGCGCGTGCCGCTAGTGGCAAAAGCCTCAACATTCTGAATACGAATCTGCTTTTTTGCGATGTCTTGGCAAAGGTAATCCCGAAGGTTTATACCGATGCGGAAATCACAGCCGAAGAAATTCCTCAAAATGAGCACTATGAAAAGCTGCTGGTTGAGATGTCGCAAGGTTCCTCGACCTACGATCTCTTAGTCTTGGATAATATGTTTTCTCATCAGTTTCTTGTTAATAAGTGGGTGAAAGCGGTTGATGATATCAAAGCTGATGATCCATCACTTCCGCCCTTGAAGTACGAAAATGTCGCCCCGGCGTCTTTGAAATATCTGCAGTATGACGGCAAAAATTTCGGCATACCGATGACGCTTTCGACTCCGATCTTCGTCTATAGAAAGGATTTGTTCGAGGCCAAGGGCCTTTCGGTGCCCACGAACTGGGACGATTATCGAAAATGCGCTGAGGCGCTTCACACCGATGAAGTTGCTGGCAATATCTTGCTGCTCGGCGGCCAGGACGCTCACATGTCGGGGGACTGGGCGACCCGTCTGATGAGCATGACAAAGCTGGGTCCGGACGACGATGGCGTGCTGGACAGCGAGCTCCGGCCGGTGTTCAATTCGGAGGGCCAGGGTGCAAGGGCCATCGAGCGAATTAAGGAAGTGCTCCCGTTTGCGCCGAAAGGTGCCGAAGGTCTCGATTATCCTGATGGCGTCTCGCTTTTCTCGCAGGGAAAAGCCGCGATGTTCATCAGCTGGTCGGATGTGTTCGCTGGCATGGAGAACGGCCCATTGAAGGGCAAAATTGGATATGCAGCCGTTCCAAGTGAGAAATACCAGCAGCAAATGACCGGCGGCCTTTCACTGGCTGTCAGTGCATTTTCGACGAATCCGGGCGAGGCCTACAAATTCCTGGATTGGATGCTGAAGGGCGAGGGCTACAGGCTCTTTCTGGAGAACGGCGAGACAAATCTTGTGCTGAAGTCGCAACTTGAAAATCCGGCAGTGCGGGCAAAAATTCCGTCTCTGAATGTGTACGAGGATTTCAAGAAGCGAGGGACCACTACGATCGCGTTGACCCCTTATCGAGCTCCGAACGCGGTTGAAGTGCAGCGCGTTTTATACGAAGAAATTTTAGCCGCCGTCCTCAGCAGAAAGACCCCTGAACAAGCGATGAAGGACGCCGAAGTTCGCGTCCAGGGTGTTATCCGCTAAGTTCGCACAAAATGTATAGAGGAATGGCCCCTGGAGGTCATTCCTCTCGTGTACGGGGAATCGTCGTGAGCATGACGGATTCAATTTCGACGGCAGAAGTGGGTGGCGATAAGGCGCAGAGGGCAGGGGAGCGCCGCGCCGGCTTGTTGCTTCTCACTCCGGCTTTCGTTCTGATGAACGTCGTCGGTTTTTTCCCGATGGTGTATTCGCTTTACATTTCACTGACGGACTACAACCCCTCGCACGGCGGCGTTGCTCGCTTCGTAGGCCTGGGAAACTACGCCAAGGCATTTTTCGATCTGCAATATTGGCATGCCCTGGGGCTCACTTTTGTTTTCGTCACACTGAGTGTGACGTCGTCACTGATACTCGCTGTGCTGTTGTCCCTGCTCTTCAATATGCGTTATCCCGGATTTTTCTTGTTACGCACGATTATATTGATTCCGATGTTGATTACGCCAATCGCGGTTGGGATTGTGTGGCGTGTCATGATGATGCCGGATCTCGGAGTGCTCAACTACATTCTAACCGTCATTGGCTTGCAGCCGCAGCTATGGACTTCCTCATCAAACACCGCGCTCCTGTCAATTGTGCTCGTGGATATTTGGCAATGGACGCCCTTTATGTTTCTTATCGTCTTTGCCGGCATTTCTTCGTTGCCAAAGAGTCCGTTTGAGGCTGCCGCGATCGACGGGGCGGGTGCCATAAGGGTATTTTTCTCAATAACCTTGCCGCTCCTCAGACCGGTCATCGTTATCGCAACCCTCCTGCGCATCGTGGATGCTTTCCGGACATATGACGCTGCATTCATTATGACTCGAGGAGGTCCCGATTTCGCAACCGACCTCGTTAGCGTTTATCTGCAGAGAGTAAACTTCCGAGTTTTTGATCTTGGCTACGGCTCCGCGTTGTCGTGGATCACCCTCGTGATCCTCACTGTCATTATTTTGATCTTTACGAAGCTCTCCGGTTTCACACGTATCATTTCCGAAAAAGAAGGCCGGTAGGAGTTGTCAATGTCCGTACATCGAGCCCCTATTGGCCGCTTCTCCAAGATGATCCTTGTCTACATGCTGGCGCTTCTTGCCACTGCTTTTTTTGCTTTCCCGATTTTTTGGATGGTCACTGCCTCTTTGAAAAGCGACCAGAGTATTACAGCGTACCCGCCGGTATGGGTTTTCGCTCCGAGTCTGCAAAACTATGTCAAGCTGGTCGAAGAACTTGGCATAGTGAAAATGTTCATCAACAGCGCAGTCATAGTAGGTTTGTCCACATGTCTGGCAATGGTCTGCGGAACGCTTGCCGCCTATGCGCTGGCACGATTCGATATAAGAAACAAACAGTTGATCGCGTTCGAAGTTTTATCAATCCGCATGTTGCCGCCGATCGTTAGCGTTGTTCCGATGTTCATCCTGGCTCGCTGGCTTGGTGTGTTCGATACTTACTGGTTGCTTATCGCCGCATATGCCCTTTCCGGTCTCCCTTTTGTGGTTTGGGTCATGCGCGTCTTCATTCAGGACATTCCGCAGTCAATCGAAGAAGCCGCGTTGATCGACGGTTGTTCAAGGCTTGAAGCTTTTTGGCGAGTGATGTTGCCCCTGCTGTTACCGGGGCTGGCCGCGACCATGGTCATCGTTTTCATGTTTGCCTGGAACGAGTTTCTCTTGGCGTCGATGCTGACATCGAATGCGGCCAAAACGCTGCCGGTCATAGCGGCAAATACTTTAAACGCAAAATCCATTGCGTGGGGCATGGCCTCAGCGGCGGGGGTCATCATGTCACTGCCTGTCGTCGTGCTTGTTCTGCTGATGCAACGCTATCTCGTTCGCGGCCTGACGCTAGGCGCGGTAAGGGGCTAAAGGAGGTTATCGTGGGCATTCAGATCAGGAACGTGCAAAAGCGGTTCGGCGTCGTTACCGTCGTCAATGGGGTGTCGGTTGATATTGCCGATGGTGAGTTTTTCGTCATGCTGGGCGAGTCAGGCTGCGGGAAAACGACCACACTGCGAATGGTCGCAGGGCTAGAATTGCCTACATCCGGCTCCATTCATATTAATGGCAAAGACGTGACCTTTGCAGAGCCCCGACATCGCGACATCGCGATGGCATTCCAAGACTATGGGCTATACCCGAACATGACGGTTTTCGAGAACATCGCGTTTCCGTTGAAGATTCGTAAGGTGCCACAGGCCGATCGCCGCAGAAAGGTCGAGGAAACAGCCGGTAGGCTCGGGATTGCCGATTACCTTAGCCGCAAGCCCTTTCAGCTTTCCGGTGGTCAACGGCAGCGCGTTTCGCTTGCTCGAGCTCTGGTTAGAAATCCCAAGGTCTTCCTGATGGATGAGCCACTTTCGAATCTTGACGCTAAGCTTCGCGCAGTCATGAGGACGGAGATCAAGAAGCTTGTCTCCGACCTCGGGATCACGACTATCTATGTAACCCACGACCAGATCGAGGCTATGTCCATGGCCGATCGCATAGCGGTTATGCGGAGAGGCGACATGGTACAGGTCGGATCACCGCTAGAAATCTATGACAGGCCTCTGACACGCTTTGTGGCGGACTTTATGGGATCGCCACCTATGAACCTTTTTCCTGCATCTCTGAAGAAGCCGGGTCGTCCGACCTGTCAGATACAAGAATTTGTAGACTCTATTCCCGATGACGAGCAGTCTTTGATCGCGGGTAGACTAGATTCAACAGGTCAGTTCAGCGCCGGCATCCGACCTGAACATTTGAAGCTTGTCCAACCAGGTTCTACCGGCTCTGCGCGTGCGGTCGTGGATTTTGTCGAACCATTGGGTCAGACCACCAACGTATATCTGACGGCGGGAGAAACCCGTTTCATTGCGGTCACAGATCGATGCGATCGGCAGGTGGGTGATGTGGTTGGCGTGTACGCCCCGCCCGAATTCGTGCGTGTTGTAGCCAATTAGAAGCACTTTCTGTTCTCGGCGGGATGCATTCAGGCAGGTTGTTGAGACAGCCGGCATTTCGACTTTTGACGATGACTTACTGGAATTGATTTCCGATGGAGGCCCATCTTGCTGCAGACCCAATCCCATCTTTCGCCCCGTATTTACGGCCATTTTATCGACGGCGTGCTGTTTGATCCCTCACAAAACTTGATCGACCGGCATTCACCGGTGAATGGATCACTGCTTGCACGCTTTTCGGACGGCACGCCGAAAGATGTTGATGACGCCGTCTCGGCAGCGGTGAGAGCATTCCATCGCGAGGACTGGGCGGATCTCACCGGTTCCGCCCGCGCTAAGTTGCTCAATAAATTTGCCGACTTGATCGCTGACGATGCGGACCATCTCGTCCGGCTGGAGGCGGAAGAGGCATCTAAAGCAATAAAGATGTCCGTCCATGAGCTTGCAATGGTTGTTGAAATGACCCGTTTTGCGGCCTCGCTTGCCGTCACGGCGAAAGGTGAAGCGCATACGCAGTTGGGTCCTGGAGTACTTGGTCTCGTCACGAAAGAACCGTCCGGGGTCGTTGGAATGATCGTACCGTGGAACTTTCCGCTGGTCTGCCTTTTCCAGAAACTTCCCTACGCGCTCGCTGCCGGCTGCACTGTGGTTATCAAGCCATCGGAACTGACCTCCAGCACCGCCCTGGAAATCGCGAAGCTGGCGACGAAAGCCGGTATTCCTCCGGGTGTTATCAACGTTGTGACAGGCAACGGTGCGATCGTGGGTGAAGCTCTCACCGGCCACCCGGATGTTTCGATGATCTCGTTCACCGGATCCACTGCCGTCGGACGACGGATCGGCGCAAAATGTGGCGAGAGCGTAAAACGCGTTGCGTTGGAGCTTGGAGGAAAAGGTGCGAACATCGTGTTTGCCGATGCGGATCTCGACGCCGCACTGGATGGCATCCTTTTTGGTTTTGTCTTCAATCAGGGCGAGGTCTGCGCAGCCGGAGCGCGCTTGATCATTGAGGACAGCATTGCCGATGACTTCGTGTCGAAACTTGCGGAGCGTGCCAAGCTGATCAATGTCGGCCATCCCACGGATGAGCAGGCCGACATGAGTGCGCTTATTCACGAAAGCCACATGCACAAAGTCCTTGCTTATATTGCAGAAGGCCAAAAGGAAGGGGCTGTCGTGATTTGTGGCGGACAGCGTCTTCGCGGTCAGGAGTACGATGACGGCTATTTCATTAGTCCGACCATCCTGACAGAAGTCACGGCAGACATGCGAGTTTTCCGAGAGGAGATATTTGGACCGGTTCTATGCGTCACAAGATTCAAAAGCCTGGAAGAGGCAATTAGCCTTGCTAATCTCACAGAATATGGGTTGGCAAACGGCGTGTGGAGCAAGGACATCGACAAGGTTCTTCTGACCACGCGGAAGCTGAAATCAGGGACCGTTTTTGCCAACACCTATCTGGAGGGGGCCGTGCAGCTGCCGCAAGGTGGCGTCAAGCAAAGCGGTTTCGGCCGTGAGAACGGCCTGGACGCGCTTCATGAATACATGGAGACCAAGCAGACCTACGTGAAGTTGGGCCCCCGTCTACCAATCCTTGCCCACACCATCGCGTAATTCTTCGGAGGATCTGTTTTGCGTAACGATAGAAGGCGCATCGCCGTTATTGGTTTTGGAGCGATGGTACGCAGCTTGCAGGCGTCGTTTCGTAGGTCTGGAGATCATTTTGGAGTAGCAGCGACGTTGGTCCCTATGGAGTTCGCCCCGGCGCCGAGCGAACTGGGCGGCGTGAGGCTCTTCAATGACGTTGCGGAACTGATCGATTGGCATCCCTCACTCGTTGTTGAATGCGCAAGTCACGACGCTGTCCGTGACTTCGTCCCCGCATTGTTGCAAAAAGGAATCGACACGATCATCGTTTCCGTGGGCAGTCTGAGTGACAAGACACTGCTTGACAGCCTTGAAGCCGCCGCGACAAAGGGAGGTAGTCGCCTAACTGCAGTATCAGGTGCCATTGGGGGGCTTGATGTCCTGAGATCGGCAAGAAGCGCGGGACTAAGCTCCGTCGCATATACCGGAACCAAACCACCCAACGCCTGGACGGGTACACCGGCAGCGGATGCAGTTGACTTGGCGTCTCTTAGCCAGCCGACAGTAATATTTAAAGGCAATGCAGAGCAGGCTGCACGACTTTATCCCAAAAACGCTAATGTGACCGCTGCGATCGCCCTCGCTGGCATCGGCTTCGATGCAACCAGCGTCGTATTAATTGCAGACCCTAATGCGACTACGAACCTCCATCGAGTAGTGGCGACAGGTGCTTTTGGCAGTTTCTCGATTGAGCTTCAAAACAAGCCTTTGCCAGATAACCCAAAAACATCCTTGTTGGCGGCTTTAAGCATCGAAGAAGCCATTGTTCGGCACTTTAGAGCGATCGATGTTTAACGGCTCGGCTTGTCCTTGTCGGTTGAGTACGCCATCGGACAGAAACGTTTCGTGCATAAGAAAGTATTGAAGGAACTCCATGAAGATATTGGTTCCCGTCAAACGGGTAGTTGATTACAACGTAAAGATCCGCGTCAAGCCGGATGGCTCGGGCGTCGATCTGACCAACGTGAAGATGTCGATGAACCCGTTCGACGAGATTTCGGTCGAAGAAGCGCTTCGTCTGAAGGAAGCCGGCAAGGCTGACGAAGTGGTCGTCGTGTCGATCGGCCCGGCCAAAGCCGAGGAGACACTGCGCACCGCGCTCGCCATGGGCGCCGACCGGGCAATCCTGGTCGAGACTGAGGACCAGGTCGAGCCGCTGGCGGTTGCCAAGATTCTCAAGGGTATCGCCGATGCCGAAAACCCTGGCCTGATCATTGTCGGCAAGCAGGCGATCGACGACGACTCGAACCAGACTGGCCAGATGCTGGCCGCCCTTCTCGGTTGGGCCCAGGCGACCTTCGCCTCGAAGATCGGGATCGGCGATGGCAAGGCAACCGTGACCCGGGAAGTCGATGGTGGCCTGCAGCCGATCGACATCAAGATGCCGGCGGTTGTCACGACTGACCTGCGCTTGAACGAACCACGCTACGCCTCGCTGCCCAACATTATGAAGGCCAAGAAGAAGCTGCTCGACAAGAAGTCGCCAGCCGATTTCGGCATCGACACTGCAGCCCGCCTCAAGGTTCTGAAGACCGAGGAGCCGGGTGGCCGCAAAACCGGAATAAAGGTCAAGTCGGTTGCCGAGCTCATCGACAAGCTTAAAAACGAAGCCGGCGTCCTCTAAGGTCCGGAAAACGAGATCTCATCATGCGCATTCTTCTTCTGGCGGATCACGACAACGCCACCCTGTCCGACCTGACCGCAAAGGCGCTGACAGCGGCTTCCAAGATCGGCGGCGATGTGCATGTGCTGGTTGCCGGCAAGGGCGCCAAGGCTGCCGCCGATGCAGCTGCAAAACTATCCGGCGTTTCGAAGGTACTGCTTGCTGAGAGCGACGATCTTGCCAACAATCTCGCGGAGCCCTTGGCAGTCCTCATCGTCTCGCTCTCCGGCACTTACGATACCATCATCTCGGCCGCCACCTCCGTCGGGAAGAATGTACTTCCGCGCGTGGCCGGTCTGCTCGACGTCCCGCAGATCTCAGAGATTATCGAAGTCGTTTCGGCCGATACTTTCAAGCGTCCGATCTATGCCGGCAATGCCATCCAGACGGTGCAGGTAGCCGACGCCAAAAGGATCATAACCGTGCGTACCTCTTCATTTGCCCCCACCGCCTCCTAAGGCCCCCTTGCTGCCGTTGAGAAAATCTCAACGGCAGCTCTTTCTTCTTCTCTCTCGGCATTCGTCAAGGATGAACTGTCAACATCGGACCGACCTGAACTGACCTCCGCCAAAATCATTATTTCCGGCGGCCGTGCACTCGGCACCGCGGAAAAGTTCCGGGAAGTCATGCTTCCCGTCGCCGACAAGCTCGGTGCCGCCGTCGGCGCTTCGCGCGCCGCGGTGGATGCGGGCTACGCGCCGAACGACTGGCAGGTCGGCCAGACCGGCAAGGTCGTCGCCCCGGAACTCTACATCGCCTGTGGCATCTCGGGTGCCATCCAGCACCTCGCCGGCATGAAGGATTCGAAGGTCATCGTCGCCATCAATAAGGATGAGGAAGCCCCGATCTTCCAGGTCGCCGACTACGGTCTCGTGGCTGACCTCTTCGAGGCCCTACCGGAGCTGGAAAAAGGGCTTCTATAGAAACGTGCTGGACTTCTTTCAAGACACGCATGACTGCTTAGCAAAAGTCTGGAAAGAGGGATGGATACGAGCCTCGCATCTACGTGAAAGTCTCGATCGCTCGCTCGCCGTAGAATAGGTCTGCCGCGCCGCCTGACATTCGCGTCCGGTCCAGGAGCGGCTGCTTGGCAAGCTGAAGCCCCTGTCATCCATCGAACGCTGACCTCGGCTGCCCAGCACCGCTCACCACCTTGAAACGTCAAGATTCGGCTTCGGGTGGTATCTGCCCCCCCCTCGACGCTTGAATCTGATCGATGGGCAGGGCTTGTTCGGCGATCGGGCCTTTGGTTGCCAGCCGACGAAACGCGATTGGCGATAGGCCCGTGTTCGTAGTGAAAAATCGAGTGAAGTAAGCCGCATCATCATACCCGAGCGTAAAGGATATTTCCTTTACGCTCAAGTTTGTATTCGCCAAATACGAACGAGCTTGCTCCAAACTGCGCACCTTTATATTTGAGTGTACCGTTTTACCAGTTGCCTGAACGGAGATCTTATTAAGATTTGAAAACGACATGTTCATTCGGTCAGCGTAAAATTGCACATTCTTATGGGTTTTATAATACCGGTCGATAAGTTGGGATAATATTTCAATTTTACTCTTTCCTGTCATGTCGACAGTGTCGCCCGTCTTAACGCCGAACTGAAGCACATTTCTTTCAGCAACAATCCTTAGAAATTCGACTATGAAAGAAAGTATTGCTGCTTCTCGTGCTATGATATAGGGATAGGTTTCCGTGCTGTGCTCATATATAACACGTTCTATTGCTGTCAAGACTTCTGGATCTCGATCTCTTTCGATCTGTTCGATAATGGTTATATGTTTTGCCAGGTCACTGGCTAAAAAGCCCTTCTGAGCTATTCTATCAAAATAAGCAGTGCTAATCGTTATTACGTGACCAAATGTTTTCGTATCGACGTAGGAGTCGAAACCATGCTCAATGTTCGGCGGTATCATAACAAGACTATTGCTTCCAAAATGATGCTGTCCGTCTTGATATATAAGCGTCGATCGCCCCTCCGAAATATAGACGAACTGATACAAATCGACATGCACATGCAAGTCGATATTTGACATTAGATTGTTACTTCTAACGAGAATCGACTCTGCATTTGAGAATATTGATCGACCAAACTCAGGGCTCTCGCCGTAGAGAGAATAGGCTGGCGCGCGGCTTGAGTCATTTACACGCGGCTTCGTTGTTTTCTGCATCGCGGATCACCTCTCAAATCTCAAACTCCAGCATTGCGGGAATGAGGAGAATGTCCAACATGATGTTGGATATTACCATTGCCCGCTTTGAGCGAAAGTGATTTCTTCAACTCAGGCATGGATTGAATGGCTGCGTTTTACGCAACCTTTAGTTGACGATTGTCGATGCTTCAATACATCCGTGAAGCATGTCCTGCGGGCTCCACCGAGTATCCAGGGTGGCCGAAGACGGAGGGCCGCTTGGGGAAACCGGTCGGAAACAGGCCTCGCGTTTGTGCAATGTGGGAAGGAGGACCGAAATCATGCCATTTGACACCATCGGCGGCATCACGCTGCACCATCGCCACATCAAGGCGGCTGGCAACGCGGGCCCGATCGTGTTCATCAATTCGCTCGGCACCGACTTCCGGATATGGGACCAGATCCTGTCGAACCTGGACGGGGAAATGCCGCTGCTGGTCTACGACAAGCGTGGCCACGGGCTCTCCGATAGCGGCGACATCAGGTCGATCGACGATCATGTCGATGATCTCTCGCACCTCATAGATCATTTCGGGCTGGGCAAGGTCGTGCTGTGCGGCCTGTCGGTCGGCGGTCTGATCGCGCAAGGGTTTTATATCAGGCACCCTGACATGGTCGAAGGCTTGATCTTGTGCGACACGGCACACAAGATCGGCACGCCCGAGAGCTGGAACACGCGGATTTCGGCCGTCGAGCGCGACGGCATCGAGGCGATCGCAGACGGCGTAATGAAAGTGTGGTTCACGCCGAATTTCCATGACGCGCGCGCTGCCGACCTTGCTGGATACCGCAACATGCTGACCAGGCAGGCGCTGCCTGGCTATGTCAAAACATGCATGGCGGTCCGCGACGCTGATTTCTCCCACGCGGCACGCCGCATCGCCATACCGACGCTCTGCGTCGTTGGCGACCAGGATGGCTCCACGCCTCCCGATCTTGTTCGCTCGTTGGCCGAGATGATCCCTGGTGCGCGCTTCGAGATCATCCGCGAAGCCGGACACATTCCCTGCGTCGAACAGCCTGAAGCACTGACCGCCTTGATCCGCGATTTTGTCGCATCGCTTGCCCCTGGAGCAGAAACCCATGGATGAAGTCCCCGGCAACTCAGCCAGATATCGCAGTGGCCTCGCAGTCCGCCGGTCCGTGCTCGGTGACCGCCATGTCGACCGGGCCGCGAATGCCGCCACCGATTTCGACCGGCCTTTCCAGAACCTGATCACCGAGGCGGCTTGGGGAACCGTTTGGGCGCGGCCGGGCTTCACCCGGCGCGAGCGCTCGATCGTGACGCTGGCCCTGCTTGCAGCACTCGGCCATGACGAAGAGGTCGCCATGCATGTGCGCGCCACGGCCAACACCGGTGCTTCGCGCGACGATATCTGCGAAGCGTTCCTGCATGTCGCGATCTATGCCGGCGTACCGGCGGCCAACCGCGCCTTCAAGATCGCCAAGGGGGTATTTTCGGAGATGGACGAAAGCCAGAATGTCCATGCCCGCTAACTCCGGTTCGAACCGCGGGCCCGAGACCGGGGCCTTCTTCCAGCGTGACCGCAGCTGGCATCCGGCTGCGCTGACGCCCGACTACAAGACGTCCGTGCTGCGCTCGCCGCAGAAGGCGCTGCTGGCCTTCGACGACACGGCGTCGGAAATCACCGGTCCGGTTTTTGGCCATGCCATTCTGGGCGAACTCGATGCCGACCTGATCCACAATTTCGCCAGGCCTGGCGAGAGCGCCATCGGCGAGCGCATCATCGTCTATGGGCGGGTGCTGGACGAGCGCGGCCAGGGTGTATCGGGGGCGCTACTCGAATTCTGGCAGGCCAATGCAGGCGGCCGCTACCGCCACAAGAAGGACGGCTATCTGGCGCCGCTCGATCCGAATTTCGGCGGCTGCGGCCGCACCATCACCGACGCCGATGGCAGCTACGCCTTTCGCACCGTCAAGCCCGGTCCCTATCCCTGGCCGAACGGGCCGAATGACTGGCGCCCATCGCACATCCATTTCTCGGTGTTCGGCCATGGCTTCGCGCAGCGGCTGATCACGCAGATGTATTTCGAAGGCGACCCGCTGATCTGGCGCTGCCCGATCGTGCATGGCATCCGCGACAAGGCGGCCGTCGAGACGCTGATCGCCGCGCTCGACATGCAGGCGACGATCCCGTTCGACGCGCGCGCCTACAAGTTCGACATCGTGCTGCGTGGACGCCGCGCCTCGCTGTTCGAAAACCGGCCGGAGGGCAATTGATGGCGCAGTCGCTCACCCGGCTGAAGGAGAGCCCGTCGCAGACCGCCGGGCCCTACGTGCATATCGGTCTGACACCCAATTTCGGCGGCATAGACGGCGTCTATCCGACCGACCTCGGCGCGACACTGGTAAACGACAAGACCAAGGGGGAGCGCATCGGCCTCAGGATCCGCGTGCTGGACGGCACCGGCACCCCGCTGAGGGACGCGCTGATCGAAATCTGGCAAGCGGATGCGAATGGTTTCTACAATTCGCCGGCCGAATTGCACGGCGATGCCGATCCCGATTTTCAGGGCTGGGGCCGTCAGCCGAGCGACATGGAGACCGGCCTGTGCAGCTTCGAGACGATCAAGCCGGGACGCGTCCTGTGCAATGACGGGCGGTGGATGGCGCCGCATATCAGCCTGTGGATCGTAGCCCGCGGCATCAACATCGGCCTGCAGACGCGGCTGTATTTTTCCGATGAGGCGCAAGCCAATGCGCAAGATCCGATCCTGGCGCGCATCGAGCATCGCGTCCGCGTGCCGACGCTGATTGCCGAGCGCCAGGGCAACATCTACGTCTTCGACGTCCATCTCCAGGGCGACAAGGAGACGGTCTTCTTCGACAGCTGACCTAACCACATGACCGTATCGCCTTTCGATCATCCGCTGCTTTCCAGCCTTCTCGGCGACGAGGAGACCGCTAGGCATTTTTCCGTCGAGGCGGAGATCGCCGCGATGCTGGCGTTCGAGCGGGCACTGGCGGAAGCGGATGCCGAAAACGGCATTATCGGCAGGGATGCCGCCGCAGCGATCGTTGCGGCACTGTTCTCGTTCAGGCCCGACACGGGCTTGCTTCGTGACGGCGTGGCGAAGGACGGCGTCATGGTTCCCGAGTTGGTGCGCCAGATCCGGGCGGCGGTCGGTGAACCGCATGGCGCTTCTGTTCATTTGGGCGCCACCAGCCAGGATGTCATCGATACGGCGCTGGTGTTGCGGCTGAAGTTTTTGGTCGAGCATCTCGGTCTGCTGCTGACCGAAAACATCGTGCGCCTTTCGGCGCTCGATGAGCGTTTCGGGGGCAGGGCGCTGAACGGAATGACGCGGATGCGGCCGGCGATCCCTATTCGAGTGTTGGATCGCGTAGCCGCATGGCTGGCGCCGCTGCTGCGACATCAGCAAAGATTGTCGGACCAGTCCGCACGTCTGCTTGTGGTTCAGTTCGGTGGTGCCGCCGGCACGCTGGAAAAGCTTGGCGGCAAGGGGCCGGCGGTGCGTGCCGCACTTGCCGCAAAACTCGGCCTTGCCGATGCGCCGCAATGGCAGAGCCAGCGCGACGCCCTTGCGGATTTTACCGGCTGGCTGTCGCTGGTGACCGGCGGCCTCGGCAAATTCGGACAGGACGTTGCGCTGATGGCGCAAGACGGCGCCGGGATCGAGCTTTCCGGCGGCGGCGGCTCGTCGGCCATGCCGCACAAGCAGAACCCGGTGAAGGCCGAAGCGCTGGTGGCGCTCGCCCGCTTCAACGCCACGCAGCTTTCCGGCATGCATCAGGCGCTGGTGCATGAGCAGGAGCGCTCGGGCGCGGCCTGGACGCTGGAATGGCTGCTGCTGCCGCAAATGGTCGTGGCGACGGCCGCCGCGCTCAGGCTGGCCGCCGAACTGGCCGCGCAAATCAAAGACCTGGGACAGTGATGCGTACACAAGTCGTCATCGTCGGTTCGGGACCGTCCGGCCTGTTGCTCGGACAGCTGCTGGCCGGCATCGGCGTCGAAACCGTCATCCTCGAGCGTTCGAGCCGCGAGCATGTGCTTTCCCGTGTGCGCGCAGGTGTGCTCGAGCAAGGCACTGTCGAACTACTCGAGCAGGCAGGTGCTGCCACAAGGCTGCGCGCCGAAGGGCTGCCGCATGCCGGCATCTCGCTCGCTTTCGATGGCCGCCTGCACCGCATTGATCTCGCGGCATTGACTGGCGGCAAGCGCGTCACTGTCTATGGCCAGACCGAAGTGACGCATGATCTGATGGACAAACGCGACGCGGCTGGGCCCGTCACCGTCTATGGTGCGGCGAACGTCGCGCTCCATGATTTCGACGGTGACGCACCTTTCGCCACTTACGACAAGGGCGGCGTCACCCATCGCATCGACTGCGATTTCATCGCCGGCTGCGATGGCTATCATGGCGTCAGCCGCAAGTCGGTGCCCGAAGGCGCACTGAAGACTTTTGAGCGGCAATATCCGTTCGGCTGGTTGGGCGTATTGGCCGAAGTGCCGCCGGCCGACCACGAACTGGTCTACGCCAATCACGAGCGCGGCTTTGCGTTGTGCTCGATGCGGTCGACCCACCGCAGCCGCTACTATGTGCAATGTCCGCTCGATGATCAGGTTGAGGCGTGGTCTGACGATCGCTTCTGGGACGAATTGCGTCGCCGCTTGCCGCCGCAGACGGCGGCTGCGGTCACCACAGGACCATCCTTCGAGAAATCGATCGCGTCGCTGCGCTCCTTCGTTGCCGAACCGCTACGCTTCGGCCGGCTGTTCCTGGTCGGCGACGCCGCGCACATCGTGCCGCCGACCGGCGCCAAGGGTCTCAATCTCGCCGCTAGCGATGTGCGCTATCTGTTTTCAGGCCTGCTCGATTTCTATGTCGAGAAATCACGTGCCGGTATCGACGCCTATTCTGGCAAGGCGCTGGGGCGGGTGTGGAAGGCGGTGCGCTTTTCCTGGTGGATGACGACGATGCTGCACCGCTTTCCTGATACCGGCGACTTTGGCCAGCGCATCCAGGAAGCCGAGCTCGACTACCTCGTGCATTCTCAAGCGGCGTCGACCGCGCTCGCCGAGAATTATGTCGGGCTACCTTACTAGGGTGTGCCGATATTCAGGTAAGGCCGGCCTGCAAATGGAGGCTTCCTGCGCTTCGGGTGCTGACATGTGGACGTATTTGGATCCGCCCAATTGCTATAGAGCGGTTGGATCGGGAACGTTGGTTACAACTGCAGACGTATATCAGGCTTCCTGATGCGGCTGGACAACGTGTCACCCGAGCCCGATCGATTTTCGCGCGCTTCCACCCGCTGGCTCCTAGACATCTGGACCCCATCTCAGCCAATTCATGTCGCGGCATCCGGCGACACCATCTCCACCGGCACCCACGCTCCGCGTCGGGCCGGGCATGGAGGCTCTTAAGCACATTGTCCAAGCCTTAGCTGGATTTTACCATTGTTGCCGGCAATGGATGGTGAGCATGTCGCGACACAGGATCTGTCGTCGCACACTTTTTCGGAGATACAGTGTCGCGATCGTTTTTTTGCTTGAGACGCGCACTGAAATGCAGCCTCTGAAGAGACGCTCTCGGCACCTGGGCGCGCCAGCGCTCCGCAAATCGTTCTCGACCAGAACTGTCGTCGAGCTCATCGGGCTCCTCGGCCAGCTCACACGTTTATCTCGCCTCTGGTGCTGCCATTGCATCATGGTGACGGATCGTTCTAGCCACCACGTCGGCCAGGAAGTCGGCGTGACCGCGCCTCAGGAATTCGTCCGGTTCATCACCGACTAAAACAGTATTTTTGCGGGAGGAATCCTTCGTGAATTCACCAAGCTCATTGAACCCGCCACGCTTATACGGACATTTCATCAACGGCCGGTTCACAGCACCCTGGGAGAGCCTCGGCGCGAGATTTTCATTCGCCGACGGTGGTCCGCTTCCGCGTTTGTCCTCGGGCAAGGCCGAGGACGTTGACATCGCGGTCGTTGCGCGCAGCGCCTTCAAATGTGAGAGCGGGGCAGCCATAACGGGGTCTTCGCGTGCCGCCCCGCTGCACAGGTTTCGCGGACTTGATATGCCAAAACGCCGAGCGCCTTATCAGGGTCGAGGCGCCGTCGCCTTAGCGGGAGCCGACTTTCACGACACGCAGTCATACCCGTGGCCGAACGCGCCGCGCGGGACGTAAGCAAATTTCAAAATGCACAGGCGAGGCAACCATGAACGTGACAAGTGCTGACGACGATACCTATGACGTGCTGATCATCGGCGCCGGGCCTTCCGGTGCCATCACCGCGCATGCGGTGGCCGGCGCGGGCTTCAAGGTCATATGCCTTGAGCAGGGCGACTACGCACTTCCGTCGGACTATCCGGCAAACTTCGATATGTGGGAGCTGGTGGCGCGTGGCCACTGGCAGGCCGAGCCCAACCGCCGCCGTAATCCTGCGGACTACCCGCTGGAGGTGTCCGACACCGACCTCGCCCCTTCAATGTACAGCGCCGTAGGCGGGTCCACCATTCATTTCAGCGCCCTTTGGGCACGCCTCGCCCCTTCCGACTTTCGCGTGCGCACGTTGGACGGGGTAGCGAGCGACTGGCCGATAAGCTACGAAACCCTCTCTCCTTTCCATGACAAGGTGGACGACTTCATCGGGGTATCCGGACTGGAGGGTGATCCCGCCTACCCTGAGGGCTACGCTCCCAAGATGCCGCCGCTGCCTCTGGGAAAGTTCGGCAGGAGGGCTGCCGAAGCGATGAATGCACTGCAGTGGCACTGGTGGCCCCATGCAAACGCGATCCCCAGTCAAAAGATCGGCTCCCTTGCCGCCTGTGCCCGTTGGGGAACCTGCACCCAAGGCTGCCCCGAGGGAGCTAAGGCATCCTTTGATCTGGCTTACTGGCCCAGTGCCATCAAGGCCGGTGCCAAATTGGTCACCGGCGCACGCGTGTCCAAGATCACCACCGACGCGAGCGGTGCGGCGACCGGCGCCACCTGGATTTCCAAGGGTGAAGAACGCCATACAAAGGCCAAACAGGTCGTCGTCTGCGCCAACGGCATCGGCACCCCGAGGCTGCTCCTGCTGTCCGCAAGCGAACGTCATCCCCAAGGATTGGCCAATTCATCAAGTCTCGTCGGCAAGAACCTTATGCTGCACCCGAACTGCGCCGTCATTGGATACTACGACGAAGAACTCGAATCCTGGCGCGGGCCGGCGGGTTCCGCGGCCAGTTCCATGCAATTCTATGAAACGGATCGCTCGCGGGGTTTCGTGCGCGGCAGCAAGATGCATGCCTGCCCCACGCCGGGATTGCTGTTCAACGGCGTGGACCCGCACAGACTTCTGCCTTTCGAGGATTTGTGGGGCCCGAGTTTCCATCAAGTTATCCGTGACGCGAGAAACGCGATTTTCTGGGCGGCGAACATAGATGATCTTCCCGAGGAAAGTAACCGAGTCACCCTCGACCCTACTCTTCGCGATAGTGACGGCATTCCGGCGCCTAAAATAAGCTATCGATATAGCGAGAACACGCTGAAGATACGTGACTTTACCGTCGCTCGTCTGTCCGAGATCCACAGGGCCGCCGGGGCTAAGAAAACCATCGAGATAAATGACCTGCAAGGAGAGCCCGGTCATCTTCTCGGGACCGCCAGGATGGGAAGCGACCCCAAAACTTCCGTTGTGGATGAATACGGCAGGGCGCACGACGTCCCGAACCTGACTATCTCGGACGGAAGCATCTTCGTCACCGGGGGCGCGGCAAACCCCACCAGCACCATCGCGGCGCTGGCGCTCCGCAATGCCGAGAAACTCGCTCAGACTTTGTTGGCAGCCAATTAAAATGAAAAACAGCCAGTCCATCGTCAAAGGGGAGCGGCGTCGGTGTCAGCACCGAAGCTGGTTCGCGCGCCGCCCTTTTTCTCCGGAGGAAATTTCGTACGCTTAGGATTTTCGCCGATACCCTGCTTAAATCCGAGCTCTCCCCTGCGCTGCAAAGCAACCCTCCCGGTCTGTTGGACGCGGCCGATCAACTCTCCGATGGCACAGTGCGCCCTCATGCGAAGCAAAGTTCCCGCTCGCATAAGACGGCTGGCGATCCGCCGGTCAAGACCGACGAATGAGATCGGACCAGCGGTTCAACGAAGCGTTGGCTCTGAGCTGAAAACTCGACGAAGGGGCTCCGTTCCGCGATAAGCGATGCGGAGATCGCGCTGCGGTTAGCGCGGGATTTCGCGGCCCACTGCGTCGCGATCGGAGACATGTCCTCCTTGCGGGGGACGTGATTGAACACGGTCATCCGCCCGACGTCGGCGGCCGCGATGTCGTCCCCCGTCACATGATCGACGCCCCGCTTCAGGGGAGCGACCCTTTGATAATACCAGTCGACATGCGCCATGCATCTCGATCTCGGTGGTCAGATTCCTGCCTCTGACCATTGCCTGCCGCATTGAGCAAAAAGTCCAGCTATTTATTGGATTTTACCATTGTACCCACCCGAGTTAAATGGTGTTCTTGGCCTGCATTTGCGGCATCAGGCGGAAAGTAACTCACAGCATCTGCAGCGTTGCGCGCGGAAAAGTTCGGCTTTTTTGAACGTTGTTTTCTGTCTTCCAGGCGTAACGAAAGCACCGTTGTTGGGGAAACATGAAACTCGGCGACGTCCGACGAGACTGGTCGGTTAAGTCGTTTTGGCAAGACTTTAAAGCACCATCTAGGACAAGTGGAGCACCATGCAGAATACGGTTCCGTTTAAGGTCAGCACGAAGGCGCCACTTGAAGCAGTGCTCGTAGCGGCAAACGAGGGGACGCCGGTGGGCCTCGGCTCCGAAGACGGCGGCTCGGCGCTGGTAAAGGTATCGCCAATTAGTCACAAATACACTCACTTCGCCGTCGTGGGTGTGGATTTGCCGAAAGGCGGGCACCTCCGCTCGCGGGCCTATGAACTGAACGAGCGGTTGGTCATCTGTTTTTCCGGGAAGGGTCGGGTGTTCTGCGGCGGCAAGCAGCACGCGGTCTCCAAGGGCACATTCATGTTCTGGGGCCGCGGCGTCGCCGTGAAAGTGGAGCAGGAGGGCGAAGAGCCGCTTCGCTTCTCCGTGATCTCCTTCCCCCCCGGCCCGGACTCTCGTTTTGATCTCTTCCCGGTGGGTGGAAATGGCGCCGAGGCATCGAAGGAGTCGGCAGTTATGTTGGGCGTGGATGATGGCGACGCGGCGGACGGCGACTTTGACGGTCATTTTATCATCGTGCAGGACGATGAGGGGGAAGAGTATTGGCAGGCCGCACCCAGCCTGGGTTACGTCAGCATCATGATTGCTGCGCCTGCTTTGCCTCTGACCTATTTCTGCGCGGCATCGCAGCTCCTGGAGCCTGGTGCCAACGTTCGGCACCACGGTCACGTGATGTCCGAGGAGATCGTGATCGTTACCCACGGTAAGGGCCTCGCAATTTTGGGCGATGTCGCATACCCGATCGCCGAGGGCGATTTGATCGTTTTGCCCCCGACCCTGATGCACCACTTCGTCAACAACGGTACGGAACCGCTGAAATATGGCGGGGTCTTTCTGCCCCCAAGTGTTGAGGGGGCCTTAAGGGAGACGGGGGTGCGTAAACTTCCCGGCAAGGAAAGGCCAACGACCATCCCTCGCAACCCAACGACAGAAAAGCTTCTCGTAGACAAGTACGGGTTTATCATCCCCGGCGTCTGAGTTCCGAGCATCGTCATCTGCAGTCTTAAAAGGGATAACTCCATGGCGCTTCCATTAGACGGCATTCGCATCTGTGATCTGTCCCAGATCATGTTTGGGCCGTGTGGCACCCAAGTGCTTGGCGATTTTGGCGCCGATATCATCAAGATTGAGAAACCCGGTCTGGGGGACATCAGTCGGGCGATCGACCGTCATCGCCCGAACAAGGACGACGAGAGCTCCAACTTCATGGCGATGAACCGAAACAAGAGAAGTTTGGCACTCGACATGAAGACTGAGGAGGGTAGGGAGATCCTCCGGAAGATCGCCAGAGAATCCGACGTCTTCGTCCATAATTTCCGGCCGGGTGTCATCGAGCGTCTTGGATTGGGTTATGAGGATATCCGTAGGGACAACGATCGGATCATCTACGTCGAGGGCTCGGGGTTTGGCACCACCGGTCCTCTGTCGCAGAAGGGCGGGATGGACTTCGTGGCCCAGGCTCTCGCCGGCGTCGCGCACGACAATAAGGATCCAAGCGGAAAGCCGCAGCTGTTTCCTGTTTCGGCGGCGGACTTCTCCGCTGGAATGATCCTCGTCCAAAGCGTTCTTCTGGCACTCCTTCATCGTGAACGAGCGGGTCGGGGGCAGAAAATCGAGATCAACCTGCTCAACGTATTTCTGGTCATGCAGCAGCAGGAGGTCACGCAGAAGCTTCGCACGGGCCATGACTTCAATCCGCTCGAGCAAGATCCCATGGACATTTTCGCCGCATCCGACGGGTTTGTTGCAGTCATAGCGGTGCTTAGGCCCAATCCGGTTTCTGATATTTGCCAGGCCTTGGAAATACCGGACATCACGACCGATCCCGAATTCGCTACGCTGGCACAGCAGATGGCGAACAGAACCGAATACAGACGGCGCATAAGCGAGGGGTTCAGTAAATTCACGACAGAAGAGTGCCTGACCCGGCTCGACAGGGTGGATATTCTGTGCTGTCCGGTTCTCCCGCTTGGCGAGACGCTTAAGCATCCTCAAGTGAAGGAAAACAATATCCTCATAGAGCTCGACCATCCCAAACACGGCACTATTCGCACTGTGGGTAATGCAATCAAGTCCTCGGAATTTCCACAAATCGCGTTGAAGCCGCCGCCGTTGTTGGGACAGCACTCCGAAGAGATTTTGGCTGAGTACGGCTATTCCCAGGATCAGATCGGCCAGCTGATCGAAAAGAAGGTGATCGATGCCCAACGGGCCTGATTCGCGCAGCGATCAGGTCAGAAGTCCCAACGACACGGTGAGATCGAACAATGGTACTGGCTTACAATCGTGAAGGAACCGGCGCTCGGACGATCTTGCTTGTGACCGGCCTCGGCGGGCATGCAAACTTTTGGAACGCCCATCGGCCCAAACTGGCAGAACGCTTCACGGTCCTGAGCTTCGACCAGCGAGGCTGCGGCGCCAATCGCGCGCGGGAAGGCGTACACACCCTCCACGAAATCGTCGGAGATGCCATCGACATTCTCGCCGAGGCGGAAGCCAGCAGGGTCACCGTAGTCGGACACTCGATGGGCGGTGTTATCGCCCAGTGCCTGGTGCTCGATCATCCCGAGTTTTTTGACGCTGCGGTCTTCAGCGGGACGTTCTGCGCTTTCGACAGGTATATGGAATTCATAAACGACCTGCGGCAACGTGTGCTTGACGCGGCCGGCACGGTGACTTGCGGCCATCTTTCTGCGATCCTTGCAATGCCCGGTGGCGACGTCCTCGATCCGCATTACGATCTTATGGGTCGTATCCAGAATATCACCCAAAGCATGGCGGATGAGGTGTTGTCCGCTCGGATGAGGGCACCCTACAAGTTCGATCGGCGAGAAGAATTACGCAGTGTCGAACTGCCCAGTCTGGTGATCGGTGCGTCGGACGACATGCTCGCTGCCGAATATCAATCCCGCGAGATCGCGGCTCTCATCAAAGGCGCCAGGTTGGAGATAATGAACGGCGGTCATTTTTTTCCCAACACGCGCCCGCAAAGATACTGGGAAATACTGGAAGGCTTCCTTCGATCCACAGATCGATAGCGCTCGCACCATCGTGTGAGGCGCGGCAAGGCCGGTCCCACAGCGTGTTGGAGCTAGCAACCGGCAAGGAGCGTGCATGTATGGCCTGACGAACGTCTATTTTGCGGACCCTGTCCCGCCGGAAAGTAACGTCACCGACGTGATCGTGGTCGGCTCCGGCGCTGCCGCCCTTACGGCAGCGTTGACCGTGGCTGTTGCAGGAAAGACCGTTCGTATCATCGAGAAGACGGATATGCTCGGCGGAACGAGCGCCATGTCTGGGGGAATGACCTGGCTTCCCGTCAATCACTATGCCGAACGGGCCGGTCTGTCGGACAGCTTCGCCGAGGCTCTCGCCTATATGCGGGCCGCCTCTCCCAAAGGATGGCAGGAAACGGAAGACGATCTGTGGAAAAGCCAGATCGAAAACGGCCCGCAGATGCTCAAGCTGGTCGAGGCCCACAGTCCGCTGAGGTTCAGCCTAACCCAGATACCGGACCCTTTCGAGGAGTGCGAAGGCGCAAAATCGAGCCGAATTCTGGCGGTTGAACCCCTTAGCAAAGCGATTCTCGGTTGGTGGCGCAGCCGCGTAAGGCGTTCCACCTTGCCGCAGAGGCTCACCTTCCAGGAAACCGTGGATGCGAAGCTGGACCGCCATCCGATCCTCGGTATACTTCAATCGCTGCCCCTGCTGTTTCGACGATGGTTGTCGGACTCAATGGCCCAGGGAAACGGCTTGATCATCGGCCTGCTCAAAGGCTGCCTGGACCAAGGCTGCCTGATAGAACTGTCCACCCGCGCGACGAAGCTCAAAACCGATGACGCCGGCGGGGTGACGGGCGTTCAGGTGGAGCGGTACGGTGCGCTTCACACCTTTGAGGCGCGTAGCGCGGTAGTACTCGCGACAGGCGGCTTCGAATGGGATCCGCAGATGCTGGCCACCTACTTTCCCAGCGAGGTAGACTTCAAAAGCTCGCCGAGCAGCAATGAAGGTGACGGACACAAAATGGCGCAGGCTGTCGGTGCAACTTTCGCCCACATGGATCAGGGCAATATCGTCATTCAGCCCCCCGTCAACTATGAGGGCGAGCTACACGGACTTCCCTTGAGAATACACGCGGAACCTGACGCTATCATCGTGGACAGATACGGGCGTCGTTTTGCGAGCGAGTACGAGTTTTGGGTGTACGATCGCATCATGGACAGAAACGAAGCGGGAGAGCTAATCCACCAGCCTGCATGGGTGATCAGCCACTGGCCGATGGTTAAACGGACGCCGTTGATCCGGTGGTACCGCCGGTACAAACGTGATTGGCTTCTCAAAGCGTCGTCGATAGAGGAATTGGCTGAGCGGACCGGACTGCCCGTTCAGAACCTGAAGGACACGGTGGAGCGTTTCAACGGTTTCGCGCGCACCCGACGGGATCTCGATTTCGAGCGCGGGACTTCGAATACCTACGAAAGAAAGCTTGCGGCGAACTTGGGGCTGATGGAAGAGATCGATACTCCGCCTTACGTCGCCTACCGGTTCAGACCCTCCTTGCTCGGTACCAAGGGCGGAGTGCGCACAAATGCCCGGGGTCAGGCGCTCCGCGCCGACGGCACCGTCATCCCAGGGCTTTACTGCGCCGGCAACGTGATGGCCAGCCCGACCGGAGCGCGGACGCCGAGCCAGGTCGGTACCACCATCGGCCCTTACATGACATGGGGCTTCATCTGCGGCCAAACTATCCTCCAAAGCAACCGCTGATGCACACAATAGTACCTCGCCCAGCCTTCGGACCTTTTATTGCCCTGAATGCCCCCGGCATTACAGGAATTCATCAACGCCCTAAACAATCGTGCTCGGAAGAACTGGAGAATTCATGACGTTAGCGGACAGTCATTCTGCCAAGGTGATACTGGAGCGCCCGGCCGAGTACGTCGCCTTGATAAGGTTCGACCGGCCCGAAAAAAAGAATGCGCTGCACAGTTCCATGATCGTTGAGTTGGGTCGCCTACTTACACAACTGGAAACCGACAGCGCCGTCCGTTGTGTCGTCATCACCGGTTCGGATTCAAGCTTCGCGGCCGGCGCGGATATCAAGGAAATGGTGGCGTTCGGGCCTATGGCGGTGGCGAACAGTCCGGCCAGGGTAGCCGCCTGGCGGGCGATCGAGTTCTTCGGCAAGCCTCTTATCGCGGCGGTGAACGGCATTGCGTTCGGTGCCGGATGCGAGCTTGCAATGGTGTGCGATTTCATCGTGGCCGGCGCCAACGCAGAATTCGGGCAGCCCGAAATCAAGATCGGCGGGATGGCAGGAGACGGAGGAACCCAGCGACTTCCGCGCAAGCTGTCGCCCAATCTGGCGTCCTACATGCTCCTGACGGGTGAGCCCATCAATGCCGAGCGGGCCCTTCAATTCGGATTTGCGGTAGAAGTGTGCACTGTGGCCGACACCGTTTCTCGCGCCGTGCAAATTGCGGCGACGATCGCGCAGCGTGCCCCTGCCGCAGTGCGTGCAACGAAGGCCTGCATTCGAACTGCAGTCGGCGCCACGGCCGAAAACGGCCTTGCGTTCGAGCAAAGCGCCATCGCCCGTCTGACCATGACGGACGACTCCAAGGAGGGCATGCTTGCGTTCACGGAGAAGCGCCCGCCGGACTTTACAGGGACCTGAGCTTATCGAGCGCGCACTTGAGATCGACCAATAGCCCGCACAGCCGGAACTGGCCGGTTCTTCGTCAGGTGAGGCGGGGCCTTCAAGCAGAATGTAGACCGCGTCCACGAGGATCGCCGCAACCAGCCGCTCGCCCAGTTCGTGCGCGTCAGGAAATGAGCAATACCTCCCGCTAAGCCGAGAAGCAGCGGCAAGACGACAGTTCGGACGAGCAGTGGTGACATCGACTGCCTCGGTTCGGTGAGCGTCCCAGCCAATGCAATGAGACGCACATCTGCTTGAGACGGCCCTCGTCATGGCCGCCTCCCGCTTGATGGTTCACGCTAACTGCTTGGCTGCAATCTTTGCGACATGGCTTCCCTGGTAGCGGGCTCCGTCCAGTTCGATCGCGGAGGGCTGACGCGAGCCATCCGTGCCAGTGATCGTCGATGCGCCGTAGGGCGAGCCGCCAAGGATTTCACCCAAACCGAGCTGTCCTTCGAAGAAGTAAGGTAGCCCCACCACGACCATGCCGTGGTGAAGCAGAGTAGGGATGACGCCCAGCAGCGTGGACTCCTGGCCGCCGTGCTGCGTGGCGGTTGCGGTGAAGACCGAACCGACCTTGCCCAAAAGCTTGCCCGATGCCCAAAGACCGCCGGTCTCGTCCCAGAAATTGCGCATCTGCGAAGCCACGGTTCCGAAACAAGAAACAAGTGCCGGCGCCGACGATGATGGCGTCATACTGATCCAGTTCGTTGGGATCCGTGATGGGGGCTTCCTGATCCATCTTGAAAAAGGACGCCCGCGCCACTTCGTCCGGCACCAGTTCCGGAACGCGCTTGACCGTCACTTCCGCGCCAGCGTCCCGCGCGCCTTCGACAACGGCTTTGGCCATGGTTTCGATATGGCCATAGGCCGAGTGATATAGAACGAGAACTTTTGCCATTATCTACTCCGGTGAGTTATCGCCTCGCAGGGGAGGCCAATGAGGGTGTTGTTGAAGATCCACAGCGGCTTGCTTCAGCGCGGCATTCCCACTTCGATCGAAAGATCGCCTATCGAAGCTATGCGCGCGTCGATCCTGTCACCGGGAAACACCGGCCCGACCCCTTCGGGAGTGCCCGTCATGATCACGTCGCCAGGATGGAGGGTGTAGAAGCTCGACGCGTATTCGATCAGACGTGCAACGCCGTAGATTAGAAACCTGGTGTTGGACCTCTGTCTCTCGATCCCGTTGACGGACAGTCGGGGGTCGAGTGCGTCGGCAGACGGGATTTCATCGGGCGTCACCAGCCACGGGCCAAGCACGCAATGAGTGTCAGGCGACTTCCGAAACGTCGGGAATTCCTTGCCGCGGATGGTCATATCCAATCCCACGGTGAAGCCGAGGACATGGCTTAAGGCATCTTCCTTCCGGATGGACCGCGCTTCCTTCCCGATAACGACGGCCAGCTCTACTTCATGGTCGGTGCGCCGGTCGCCGAATCTCGGCGTGAATCTGTCCGAGGGCCCGATCAGGGAACTGCCCGCTTTGAGGAACAGCCCGAACGCGTCAATATTGGTATAAGTCGTTCCGTTGTTGATCTGGCTGTCTGCGTTCGCCTCTTCGATGTGGGCTTTGTAATTAATCGGCGCCCCGATGATCTTCCCGGGGTTTGCGACCGGCGCGTCCAGCCTTGTGTCGCGCAGCGCGTGGCGAGTGGAACTCTTCGACACCGCATTGCGCAGTCTTGATGTGTCCGTCAGCTGGTTTGCGATCCAGTCACCCGCAGGGACGGGCCAAGCGGGCTGCGATCGTAAGCGTCCGTTACATCGATGACCTCACAAGTTCGAGAAGGGCGACGCATACCCAGCACTGTCGAACCACGTCGGAGGACCGATCAACACCACGCTCATTCTCGACCACTGGGACGATCTGCTCCACCTGGCAGCGTCGATCACGACGCGATCCGTCGTGCCGTCGACCATCCTGAAGAAGCTCTCGGCATCGCCAAAGGAGAGCCAACTCGCCAGGGCGCTGCGCGAACTCGGTCGCATCGAGCGGTCCCTCTTCATGATCGAATGGTACTCAAGTCCGGCATTGCGCCGGCGCTGCCAAGCCGGCCTTAATAAAGGCGAGGCGGCACACAAGCTCAAGCGTGCCGTCTTCTTCCATGAGCGGGGCGAAATCCGCGATCGGTCGTTCGAAAGCCAGGCGTTTCGCGCATCGGGCTTGAACCTCGTCGTCAGCGCGATCGTGCATTGGAATACAGTTTACATAGAGCGGGCGGTTGCCCATTTGCGCAGTGCACGTCGCGAGATTCCGGATCATCTGCTGAAGCACATCTCGCCGTTGAGTTGGGAGCACATCAACCTGACCGGCATCTATACCTGGGACGCAGAACATCAAATGCCTGAAGGATTCCGATCGCTAAGACTTCCGACCCCAATCCGCCGAGCAGCATAGGGTTCACGATCCGTTCGCTCTTAGCGCAAGATTTTGAACAGCTCTTGTTCTGACCCCGAACTCGACGGAAAACTATTCTGACAGGGTCATTTTGGAGCGTCCATCAGAACATGTTGCTCTTATACGGTTCAACCGGCCGGAAAAGAAAAACGCATTGCACAGTTCGATGGTCGTGGAACTCGGCCGGCTATTGGTGGACCTTGAGACGAATGATTCCGTGCGACGCGTTGTCCTCACTGGAACCGAGGGATGCTTCGTGGCAGGCGCCGACATAAAGGAAATGGTGGCGTTCGGTCAGTCCGCCGTTGCCAACAGCCCCGCCCGCGTTGCCGCCTGGTGAGCCCTCGAGCAGTTTGAAAAGCCGCTGATCGCGGCAGTCAACGGCATTGCGTTCGGTGCTGGCTGCGAACTTGCCATGGTTTGCGACTTCATCATCGCTAGCTCGGATGCGCAGTTCGGCCAGCCGGAGATCAAGATTGGGGGCATGGCAGGCGATGGCGGCACACAGCGTCTGCCGCGCAAGCTCCCACCCAACCTCGCGTCTTACATGCTCATGATAGGAGAACCGATCGGAGCCGAGCGCGCGATGCAGTACGGGTTCGTCGTGGAGGTGTGCGAGCCAGCGACCACGGTTGCCCGAGCAATCGAGATCGCTGGTATGATCGCGGGACTAACGCCGCCTGCGATGCGATCCATTAAGGCCTGCGTCCGCAACGCCGTCGGCGCGACCTCCGAAAACGGTCTCGCATTCGAGCGCGATGCGATCGGCCGCCTTACGATGACCGAAGACTCCAAAGAGGGCATGCGCGCTTTCACCGAAAAGCGACCAGCTGTTTTCAAGGCGCGCTAAAAGTCCGGTCCTGCGTGCCGATGGCACCACTCGGCGCAACCTCCCACGCCAAAACTGTCGGGCCGTGAGTATCCAACGAAGCCTGGGAGAATGAAGTACCTACGATGCTTCACTCTCCGTCAGGCTAAGCCAGAGCCTCATGTTCAAGGCCAACGGTCTTGAAGATCCTTTGCTGATGACGACCGGTTTGCGGTTGACGAACTCCT